>CANKVI010000017.1 GCA_947487095.1 Acidimicrobiaceae bacterium
CCGGGTGCGTTGCCCCACCGATGTACACCGCGGTGAGAACCGTGAAGATGTACGCCTGGAGGAATGCAACCAAGATCTCAAAGCCCGTCAAGAAGATGAGCAGGGCGAATGGCAAAATGCCGATTGGAACGAGGAAAAACTTCTGTGTCTCTGCCTGAATGAGCGACTGGGTGAGCAAGGCGAAGATCACGAGCAACAAGTGACCGGCAAGCATGTTGGCAAAAAGTCGAACTGCCAACGAGAACGGACGAACAACAAGTGTTGAGATGAGTTCAATTGGTGTCACCAAGATGTACAGCGCTTTTGGAACTCCCGGTGGGAACAACACGTTCTTGAAATAACCGAACAAACCTTGGTGCTTAATACCTGTTGCATTGAACACCACCCAAACAAGCAACGCCATAAACGCAGGAATGCCCATTCGAGCAGTGGCTGGCATTTGAATGAACGGAATAATTCCTGGCAAGTTGCACAAATAAATGAATACAAACATGGTTAGCAAGAACGGCGTCCAACCCATTCCTGACTTACCCATGGTTTCCATGATGATGTTCTTCTCGATGAACTCAACGATGATCTCAGCCAAGTTGCGGCTTCCCTTAGGAGCCTTGCGCGCATCTTTTAATGAAGCAACAAGGAACAACACTGTTCCAATCAACGCTGACAAGATTGCAATGATGACAACTTTGTTAATGCCTGGAACAACATCTTTCCAACGAAGAATGGTGTTGATCGGAGGGAAGCTAAAACCGCGCCCCGAGCTTTCACCAAGAATTACTGCAATTTGGTTTGAGAACACTGTGATCCTGCTTTGTCGACTAGTTACTTGTTGAATCTTGGACGGTGGTGCTTGCTACATGTTTTGGCTTGAGTCCGGGGAAAGCAAGCGACAAAGAAATATAACGCATTTCCCAGAAGAGCAACCCAACGTGACTAATGACAATAGTCATGCACAAAGGCACGAGTTCAACCCACGTGGCATTGCGGACAAAAAACACGGCGGCGGCGATTACCGCTAAGCGGAAAATGTAACCAAACAACGTTGCACCCATCATGAGGGCGTATGAAATACGGGCGGTGTAAGACACCATCCACGCTGCAACTGCAAAATTTCCCAGCACCAAAACGATGCCGTACGCACCCGACCACGCACCGTTCACTCCCCAAAATACTGCACTGAGCCCAATCAAGATGGGGGCAATTATTGAGCCGTGCTTAATGATGTCGCGCACAATTGCAGCTTCGGGAGCTGGGCCTTGGTCATTCATGGAAAGTATCGACACGTATTGAGGATCGTCAGTTTTCACTGAGGCTCCTTTCGTGTTGGTGCGCCTTCGAAGCGCTCGATCGCTGTTCTTCCAATGCTTTCATTCGACCGTCGTACGTGTAATACATGCGAATGAAGTTGCCAACAACTGAAAACACAACCAACGCAATGGTCACGATCGGCATCGTTCCTACTTGTGAGTCAATTGTCAGACCGACAACGGTAAATACCAACACGCTCAGCGCCATCTCTGGGCCTCGACCAAGTGTGTCGGTGATGCCAGATTCCAATGCCTTCTTAGGCACCAACTTCTTAGGAAAGAACTTCAACGAGAAAATGCCCCTCAGGCTCGAACCGCTTGTGAAACCAAGTACAAACTAGTTTGACGTCGCCAAACCCACCAAACCGGTCGTGCGCTTGTGCCCTATTGCGAGTCAGCGTGAGGTCGCCAACGGGGATGCAACACCGTAAAACCCGCCAAAAGCACGGCTGCAACAATGAGTGGCCAAAAATTGGGCTTGCTGGAAATGAGCGCCGGGTACAAGGCGACGGTAGACAGCAACGCCGTCCAAGCCCACAAAATGACCACGGCTCGACGCGGTCCATGCCCAAGAGCAATCAGTCGGTGGTGCAAGTGTCCTCGGTCGGCGGTTGCAAACCCCTGCCTGCTCACCGTGCGTCGCAAAATGGCAAACAGCACGTCGAAGAATGGCACGCCAAGAATGAGCAACGGGATGAACAGCGGTGCAATAAAGAAATATGTTTGCCCACTCACACCTTGCAACTGAGGGTCTGCACGACCTCCAACAACACTCGTTGATACTGCCATCAACAGACCAAGCATGAGCGCACCAACGTCGCCCATAAAAATTCGCGCAGGGTTGAAGTTGTACGGCAAGAAGCCCAAACAAATTCCAAGCGTGATGATTGCAATGAGCGGACCGATGTTTGGCTGAGCAAGTAAACCTTGATCTGCAAGATGTTTGCTGTAGACAAAAAATGTTGCTGCAGCGATTGCCACGATTCCTGTAGCAAGTCCGTCAAGTCCGTCAATCAAGTTGATCGCTTGCGTCATTCCTAATAACCACAACACCGTGAAAAGTGGAATCCAATCATTTGACAGCACAAACACATCAAGGAATGGCACGCGGAAATAAAACATGGTCACGCCAAACCACACCAACACCAATGCAACAACTACTACCCCGGTCACTTTCATTGGTGCAGATAAATCACGAATGTCGTCTGCGAAACCAAGTGCGGTGATCAAACCTGCTGCGAGCACGACACCAATCAATTCAGAGTTACCAGAAATGACCGGCGAGAAGCGATCCATTCGCCACGCAAGTATGAGTGCTGCAACGAGTCCACCCATAAACGCCAAACCACCAACGTTTGGAGTTGGAACAGGGTGTGCTCGTCGTTCGTCGGGTTCAGCCATCCATCGACGCTTGCGCGCATAGCGCTCGACAAGCGGAGTCAGAATTGCTGTTACCACCGCGGCACAAAGGCCAACGATCAGATAGCCGGTGAGATCAATCACGCACGCTTCGTATACACAGGAAACTTGGCGCACAAAGATGCAACTTTGGCGCGAACTTCTGCAACTGCAGCTGGGTTGGCACGGTTGCGCAACGTTGTTGCAATGTATTCAGCAATCAATGCCATCTCTGGCTCTTTCATGCCCTGTGTTGTTACTGATGGAGTTCCAATTCGCACACCACTGGTGACGAATGGGCTGCGCGGATCATTTGGAATGTTGTTCTTGTTTAAGGTAATTCCCGCTTCATCAAGAATGAGTTGCGATTCTTTTCCTGTTAGCTCGGCATCGAATGGCTGCAAATCCACCACCATCATGTGTGTGTCGGTTCCACCAGAAACCAATCGGAAACCTTGTTTTGATAGGGCTTCTGCAAGCGCCGCAGCGTTCTTGACAATTTGCTGCGCATAGTCCTTGAAGCTTGGCTGCATGGCTTCATGAAACGCAACGGCCTTTGCCGCAACCGCATGTTCAAGTGGTCCACCTTGGCTTCCCGGGAATACCGCTTTGTCAATTGCTGCAGCGTGTGCAGCAGTGGTCAAAATGCAGCCACCGCGTGGTCCACGCAATGTTTTATGCGTAGTGAACGTCACGACGTCGGCGTATGGCACTGGGTTCGGGTGCGCGCCACCAGCAACAAGCCCGGCAATGTGAGCAATGTCGAACATCATGAGCGCGCCAACTTCATCGGCGATTGCACGGAATGGCTGTGGCTCAAGTCTGCGCGGATACGAAGTGGTTCCTGCAACAATCATTTTCGGTTTGTGTTTAATTGCAAGCTCGCGAATTTGATCGAAGTCCAAGCGCTCATCTGTTGCTCCAACGCGGAACGATTGGAAGTTGTACAAAATTCCTGAAGCATTTACTGGCGAACCATGCGTGAGGTGACCGCCGTGGTCGAGGCTAAGCCCAAGAACGGTGTCACCAGGTTTGATGAGTCCGAGATACACGGCCATGTTTGCGCTTGCACCCGAGTGTGGCTGCACGTTGGCATGATCTGCACCAAACAATTTCTTTACGCGGTCAATTGCAATCGCTTCAATATCGTCAACAACCGCGTTGCCTCCGTAGTAGCGCTTGCCCGGGTAGCCCTCTGCGTACTTGTTCGTGAGCACCGAACCAGTTGCTTCCATCACATCTGGTGAAGTGAAGTTCTCACTCGCAATGAGTTGCAGTCCAGTGGTTTGGCGCTCACGCTCTTTATCAATGAGTCCAAAAACTTCTGTATCTCTCTGAGTCTCCGACGGCCAAGGCATTAGCGCCCTCCTTCTTGTTGTTCTATTTCTGCTAGCTGCGCAACCCTGCGCTCATGTCGACCACCTTCAAAGGGTGTTGTAAAAAACGTTTCAACTATTTGTTCTGCTAATTCAAAACTCACTACCCGCCCACCCATACTCAACACATTTGCATCGTTGTGTGAGCGTGCCATTTCTGCCAAATACAGGTCGTTGCACAATGCAGCGCGAACGCCATGCACTTTGTTCGCTGCGATCTGCTCGCCTTGGCCACTACCACCCATAACAATGCCGATTTCTGCTTTGCCATCGCGCACATCGCGGGCAACTGCCGCGCAAAACGGCGGGTAATCAACGCTTTCCGTGGAGTTCGTACCGTGATCAATAACGGTGTGCCCAGCCTTCGACAACACAGCCACAAGATGCTGCTTGAGTTCGAATCCAGCGTGGTCAGATCCGATGGCAATGATGCGAGGTGAAGGCGAAGAATTCATCAGAGATACCGCATGCGAGCATAGGTCACGAGGGCTTTACCCAATAGATCGCCTGCAATCATTGAAAAGTAGAGTTTGTGAAGTGACGCTCGACCCACGCACCCCCGTTCTTGTCGGGCAAGCCCAAATCTCGCAACATGTAGACGACTTATCGCAGGCATTGAGCCCCACCCAACTCATGGCGCAGGCAGTAAACGCCGCCATTCATGACGCTGGCGTGACATCACTCGGCACGATCGACGCACTTCACGTTTTACGTTCGCTGTCTACTCGCGAGCCAAACCCCGCACGCAGCGTGGCACGTGAACTCGGACTTAATGTTCGCGTTACCGGCCTTACCCCGCACGGTGGAAACCTTCCGCAATCTCTCGTGAACTTTTCATCGATGGCGATTTCTCGTGGCGAGATCGACATGGTCGTGCTTACGGGCGGCGAAGCGTCGCGATCTCGACGTCGCGCCAAACAATCTGAAGTTCAACCCAAGTGGATGAACGCATCACCGGAGTCTGCAGCAGATGAAGTTCCAACTGCTGTTGCAGAGGAATTGGTGATGAACCATGAAGTCGAACTTGCACTGAAGATCGCACTTCCAGTCCAGATCTATCCGATGTTTGAAACAGCGCTTCGTGCCGCAGCACAGCGTTCGATCAGCGAGCATCAACAATTGATCAGTGAACTCTGGTCGCGTTTCAGCAACGTTGCAGAAGGAAACCCGCATGCGTGGTTGCGCAATTCGTACACACCAGAACAGATCCGCACTGCTTCCCCAACAAACCGAATGGTTGGATACCCGTACACAAAACTGATGAACTCAAACAACGATGTCGACATGTCGGCAGCCCTGGTGTTGTGTTCGGTAGAACGCGCGACGGCTCTAGGCATTGCACGAGACAAATGGGTATTCCCACAAGCCGGTACCGACTGCCACGAACACAACTTCATTTCTCATCGCTGGACGTTTACCGAAACACCTGCAATTCGATTAGGCGGCGAGCAACTACAACAACTCACAGGCAAGCCAACGAGTGAATACGACTTCATCGATTTGTACTCGTGCTTCCCTTCTGCAGTGCAACTCGGCGCACAGTCGCTTGGACTCAGCTTGAACCAACAACTCACTCAAACTGGTGGACTCTCGTTTGCGGGGGGACCGTTCAATAACTACGTCATGCACGCCATAGCCACCACCATGCACATGGTCCGCGAACAGCCAAATGCTCACGGTTTCGTGTGGGCAAATGGCGGATACGCAACCAAGCATTCATTCGGTGCATATGCGGCGACACCACCACAAAACGGATTTGTCCATTCGACTCCGCAAGACCAAGTTGATGCATTGCCAAAACGTCAAGTGGCAACTGTTGGCGAAGCGGTTGGGCCAGCAAAACTTGAGGCATACAGCGTGATGCACGGGCGCGACGGAAATCCCGAAACCATTTGTGCTTCGGTCATCCTTCCCGATTCTCGTCGCGCCTGGGCAACATCGAATGACCCGCAATTAGCGATTGAATTGTGCGAACGCGAATGGGTTGGCGTGCCTGTTCGACTTGATGAATCGGGAACACTGCTCGCATGACCGATACGTTTCCTCGACAATATGCGCGAACTCAGCGCCTCACTCTTGGCGAACCGCGAAACATCGTTGTTTCCCCAGATGGAAAACGAGTGCTGTTTCTGCGGTCACCTGCCGGTAACGACACGGTGAATTCGCTGTGGATATGTCATACCGATCGCAACACCGAAACATGTCTTGCTGATATTCGCACGCTGCTCAGCAACGCGAAAACTGATCATGAATCCGCGCAAGAACGTGCACGGCGTGAGCGTGCACGAGAAGGTGCTGCAGGAATTGTTTCATTCTCCTGCGATAGCGAATTACTTCATGTTGCCTTTGCCGTAAGTGGCCGACTGTTTGTTGGCGACATATACAATGCTCGCGAAGTCGTAATCAACAAACCGGCACCAGACACTATTTACGACGCTCGCATCAGCCCAGATGGCAAACATGTTGCCTATATACGTGGCAGCGCATTATTCGTGTGCGATATGCAAGGCAACGAGCGTTGCCTCACTCCTGAAACAGCGAGTGACGTCACATGGGGCATTGCCGAATTTGTGGCCGCAGAAGAAATGAATCGGCAGCGCGGCTACTGGTGGTCCCCGAACAGTGATGCACTCGTGGTGGAACGCGTCGACAACTCCCCAATCGAACTCATCACCATTGCCGACCCGTCGCAACCAACAGTTGAACCGCAAAATCGCAGGTATCCGTTTGCAGGAACATGCAACGCACGTACATCGTTGCATGTCATCGACCTTGAGGCACGTTCGACCGACATTGTCTGGGACGCAGAAACTTTCGAGTATCTGACTTCTGTGCAGTGGAACAAGGCCGGGCTCGTCATATCGATATTGTCGCGCGATCAAAAGTTGCTCGACATTCGAAAAGTACACACCACCACCGGCGAAACAGAATCGCTACACGTGGAGCGCGACGACAAATGGGTTGAACTCGTTGCTGGCGGCCCATCACTTATTGCCGAAAACATGTTGTTGTGGTGTGGCGAACGCAATGGTGCTCGTGCAATTTTGGTTAACAACAACGCGATCACTCCACATCAAATTCAGGTTCGTGGAATCGTGAATGCAAACGCCGATCATGTGACATTCTCTGGTAATCCCATTGACCAACCACATGTCCTCCACGCATGGACAGTGAATGTTTCAACGTATGAATTAGTTCAACTCACCCACAACGACGGTATTCACACTGTTGCAATTGGCGGCGAAACCATTGTGGTTCGCAGCGCAACTATGCATCACCCTCGCTCTCGCACATTGGTGAATAACCATCACGAATTGCAAAATAACGCCGAGCAATCGCTACTCAACGTCAACGCTTCATTTCATCGCGTAGGCAAACGAAGCATCAGCACTGCAATTGTGTTGCCAGAGAACCACGACGGCTCTGCGCTTCCGGTTTTGTTCGACCCTTACGGCGGTCCGCACGCACAACGCGTAGTTGCTAGCAGCATGGCATTCACCGCAGCCCAATGGTTTGCCAACCAAGGATTCTGCGTCGTCATAGCCGACGGAAGTGGAACACCAGGTCGTGGAAGTGACTGGGAACGCGAGGTGTATCACGACCTTGCAACAACCGTACTGAACGATCAGATTGAGGTACTTAGTCACTTGTCTGAAATCGCTCCGTGTGCAGACATTTCGCGAGTAGCAATTCGCGGTTGGAGTTTCGGTGGTTACCTGGCAGCTCTTGCTGTGCTTCGAGCACCTCAACACTTTCACACCGCTATTGCTGGGGCACCAGTTACCGAATGGAAGTTGTACGACACGTTCTACACCGAGCGATATTTGGGAAACCCAATGCACGACCCACAGCCATACATCGCTTCCTCACTGTTGCACGAAGCGAAAAACCTCGCTCGTCCGCTGCTCATCATTCACGGACTCGCCGACGACAATGTGTTGGCAGCGCATTCGTTAGAACTCACCACGGCGTTACTGCATGCTGGTAAGCCTCATGAGTTTTTACCGCTCGTTGGCGTTACGCACATGACGCCGCAAGAAGTTGTTGCAGAAAACGTGCTGCTGCACCAGCTGAATTTTCTACGACGCAGTTTGTCGTTGCGCTAACGCGATTCGGTCTCTTCCCGCGAGGTCGCGCCGAATTTCAACATGCATGAGTCCTGCATTTTCCAACAACGCACGAACGTCGTCGCCCTGTCGATAGCCAATTTCCAGTGCCAACCAACCATTGTTTGCAAGCCATGTTGGTGCGCCACTAATCACTTCTCGAATATCTGCAAGCCCGTTATCACCTGCATATAGAGCAGAGTGCGGTTCCCACTTGTGCACGTCGGTTGCAACTTCATCGTCGTCGTGAGCAATGTATGGAGGATTACACACTGCAATATCAATTGCGCCCTTCAATGAATAATCAAGCGCATTCCACCAGCTGCCAAGTGCAAGTCGAACCCCGCCACCCTTTTGGCCAACGCCAACCAGGTTTCCCCGTGCAACATCCAGCGCATCGATTGACTGATCGGTAAGCCACACATTGGTTTTGCCAAGCGGCAGTTCGTGCGCCATCGACAGCCCGATCACTCCGCTTCCCGTGCCCAAATCCACAATGTTGAGTGGGCGTTCGATGTACTGCAATCGCTCAGTTGCAATTGCCAGCCCAACTTCAACCAACAGTTCAGTTTCAGGTCGTGGAATCAGTACTCGCTGATCTATGAGAACATCTAAGTGTCGAAACGCCCAACGCTTCATGACATATTGCAACGGCTCTCCCGCTAACCGGCGTCGAACCATGTCGTGCAAATGCTTGGCCATTGCCGTTGTCACATATTCATCTTGCGACTGACGAAATTCTTCACCGTCTAATCCGCTTGCGTGCTCACACAACCAACGTGCTTCGTTGGCATCGCCAAGTTGCTCAGTCGTTTCGGCGAGCATCTCGCTCCATGTCACCAGGTCTTCGGGTGTCATGGTGTGGTTAGTCGTTTGCGGCGCCAGCCAACTGCTCAATCTGGAATTGCGTCGTTAACGCATCCACGACTGGGTCAACGTTGCCCGCCAAGAAATCTTGCAACTGATACAAAGTGAAACCAATGCGGTGATCGGTAATGCGATTTTCTTTGAAGTTGTAGGTGCGAATCTTTTCGCCACGTCCGCCCTTACCTACTTGAGCTTTGCGCTCTGCAGACATCTTTTCTGCTTGCTCTTCTTCGCGCTGCTTCAACAAGCGCGAACGCAACACAGTCATTGCACGTAAACGGTTTTGCAACTGCGAACGCTCGTCCTGCATCGCAACAACAATTCCCGAAGGCTTGTGAGTAATGCGCACTGCGGAGTCGGTGGTGTTCACTCCCTGACCGCCTGGACCACTTGCGCGATACACATCAATTTGCAGGTCTTTTTCGTCTATTGATACGTCTACTTCTTCAGCCTCTGGCATAACCATGACCGTTGCCGACGAAGTATGAATTCGACCTTGCGCTTCGGTAACTGGAACACGTTGTACGCGATGCGGGCCACCTTCGAAACGCATTCGCGTCCACACGGTGTCGCCCTTAAACAACATGGTCACTTGGTTAATGCCACCCATTGGGGACTTATCAAGCGACATCACTTCAACCGACCATCCATTGCGCAACGCCCAAGCGCTGTACATGTCAAATAGGTCGTGGGCAAACAAGTTGGCTTCTTCGCCACCTTCTGCTCCGCGAATTTCCACGATGATGTTCTTGCCATCATTTGGGTCGGCTGGAAGTAGCAATACCTTCAACTGGGCTTCGAGTTCGGCAATGCGCTCAACCGCACCGTCAAGTTCGGCCTGCAATTGTTCGCGCTCTGCACCTTTTGCATCGGCCATCAGTTCGCGGGCAGCTTCGGCATTGCCTTCGGCATCCTTGTACTCGCGAATGCATTGCACCAATGGGGTTTGCTGTTTGTACCTCCGCGATGCGTCGCGCAATTTGTTCTGGTCGTTCAAGACTTCAGCAGTGCCAAGACTTTCCTCAAGAGCCACATATTCGGCTTCAATCTGGGAGAGGCGTTCAAACACGATGCTTAGGCTACGGGCTAATTAACGGCGAACTGGGGAAACTTCAACGAAACGCGCAGGATTGCGCAATGACTGTGCCAATTTGTGCAACGACGGGGTGACATTGTTTGCATGAGTTGCAATCAACAGTTCTGCATCTTGCGAGGTGCGCAAGCGAGCATCTGCTCCAAAGGCCACCACGTCAACATCAATCGATGCAGTGCACACCACTACTACTGGCACACCACCAGGAAGTGAACCAAAGGCAACACAAGGCATTTCATCTTTCACATTCATGCGAATGATTGGTGGCTCAACCGATTGCAGTTGCTGTGCACCCACCAATTCAGGCGACGACACAATTCGGTGACGCAACATTCGCTCTGGTGCAAGCCTGTTCAATGGGTGTGGAGCAGAGCCTTCAGTGCGGTGATCACGGACAATTCCTGTCACTCGTGCGAGTGACTCAACCGTTGCATCACGGCCATGCACTAACTGAAAGGTTTCGCGATCGTGTGCGCCAACACCGATTTCTAGGCGAGCCTCATCGCCAGTGTCATCGTTCAACACTCGGCACACTTCAAGACCCATCACTTCACCAGTGAGCAAACCATGTTCGCGCACGACATCGGCGCCAGAGGTTTCAATCATCAGTGCAAGTCGCTCGTGCGAATCGGGAACCTTCACTTGTGCAAGTGGTTGCGCTGCGGTCGCACGTGTCACCTGACCATTGCTCACACCCCACACCGTGATGTCGAAATTGAACAACGGTGCGCGACGCGCGAGCACATTGGCGTCTATTTCGCTCAATACGTTGAGTGAATCAACGCCGTGTTTACCTGCCCACAGCAACGCAGGGCTAAGCGCGCGCGAATGTTGCTCGGCGACATACACCCAACCTTGATTGCCGCTCAGCGCAGCATGGCCAAATGCAAACTCAACCGACTCGAATGAAGCGGTATCGGCGCCGCATTGCGACGCCGCCATGCGAAGGCGAGCGTCAGACACTTAAGCGGTTGGCTGCTTGGCGATTTCGTTCAAGAAGTCGTCGTTGTTCTTGAATGTCTTCAAGCGATCAATCAACAACTCAAGACCAGGCGCAGCGTTTCCATCTGCAGCAAGTCCGCTGAGCACGCGACGCAACTTCCACACCATCTGCAATTGCTTGCGCTCGAAGAGCAATTCTTCGTGACGTGTGCTCGATGCATCAACATCGATCGCCGGATAGATACGACGCTCTGCAACCTTGCGGTCAAGGCGAAGTTCCATGTTGCCGGTTCCCTTGAACTCTTCGAAAATAGCGTCGTCCATGCGGCTGTTCGTTTCCACAAGTGCAGTAGCCAAAATAGTCAAGCTTCCGCCTTCTTCAATGTTGCGAGCAGCACCGAAGAACTTCTTTGGTGGGTACAACGCACCGGCATCGATACCACCCGACATGATTCGTCCAGTCGCAGGTGCAGCCAAGTTGTATGCGCGTGACAAACGTGTGATGCCGTCCAAGATAATGACAACGTCTTCGCCCATTTCCACCATGCGCTTTGCCTTCTCGATGGTGAGTTCAGCAATGTGCGTGTGCTCTTCCGATGGTCGGTCAAATGTTGACGCAATTACTTCGCCCTTCACGGTGCGACGCATGTCGGTCACTTCTTCTGGTCGCTCGTCAATGAGCAACACAATCAGTTTCACTTCTGGGTGATTCTTTTCGATGCTCGTTGCAATCGTCTTCATGACCGTGGTCTTACCGGCTTTTGGAGGCGACACGATGATTCCGCGTTGTCCCTTTCCAATTGGCGCGATGAGGTCGATGATGCGTGCAGTCATGTTGTTTGGATCGGCAGCATTTTCAAGACCCAACTTCGAGTCTGGGAACAATGGCGTGAGGTCTTCGAATCGCGGACGGTTCTTCACCTTGTCTGCTGCAACGTTGTTGATGGTCTCAACATCGAGCATTGCTGGGTTCTTTTCATTGCGTCCCGCAGGCTTCGACATTCCTGAAACATGGTCACCCTTGCGCAGGCCGTATTGGCGTGTGAGGCGAACTGAAATATATGAGTCCTCGCGACTTGGCAAGTAGCCATTTACGCGCAAGAAGCCGTAGCCCTCGTCGCGCAAGTCCACATAACCCGAGACTTTTACTGGCTCGGTACTCATCGGTTCTGTGCTCTCTGGCTCAAAGGTTTCGTATCGATCATTTCCTTGTGGGCCTTCATCGCGTGGGCCTTTGCCCCTACGACGACGGTTGCGATTGCGATTGTTACCAAACCCACCGCCATCATTGCGATTGTTGTCGCGCTCACCACGATCGTTGTTGTTGCGATCGCCGCGGTCATTGTTGTTGTGACGGTTGTTGTTGTGACGGTTGTTGTTGCGATCGCCACGATCATTGTTATTGCGATTGTTGTTTGGGTTTTGTTCGCTTGCACGACGCGCATCTGGTGCAACTGGCGTGCCTTCGTGTTCGGCTAATTCAATTTCCCAATCGGCAAGTGGCTCGCCGTCTGCGCCAAGTGCTGGACCTGCAGGCACTTCTGCACCCGCTGCCGAATTCTCTACCTTCGGCGCATCAACTTTCTTCGCAGGCTTTGGCGCAACTTCTGTCGGCTTTGTCTGCTCAAGAATCATCTCAATGAGCTCAGCCTTTTTTGCACGGGAAGCCGACTTCACGCCAAGCGCGCCTGCAATGGCTACAAGTTGTTCGCGGTCTTTTGCTTCAAGTGCTGATTGTTCAAGGGCTCCACTGGCCACAAGGTCCTACTTTCAGGGTTAACGGGCGTTCACGACAAAGTGAGTTGCCCTAACAACCGCAACTGGGTGAAACGAAACGCATAATTCCGAGACGCAGAGTGCGGGGGCTTTGCTCGGGATTCCGAGCCGACTTCCACCATAGCCCCTCTCTGGGCAAGTGGCAACTTGGCGCAATCGTTAGTTAGTGACATGAGGCCACGAAAGCCTCAATTGCTTGCAAGTCATTTGGCAAATTCACAATGCGTTCCTCGCGATCAAACAAGTCAGCAACATGGTCCGGCAGGTCAGGGTGCACGCCAGTCGCCCTCTTCACTGCATCGGGAAACTTGGCAGGGTGCGCAGTTGCAAGGGTGATCGTAGGAACACCTGGTTCGGCACACGCTTCGGCAGATGCAATGCCGACTGCAGTATGCGGATCTACCAACATGCCGCTTTCACCGTAAATACGTTTCATCACAGCCAATGTTTCATCATTGTTGGCACGATGCGCACGGAACGTTGGCGCAATCCACTTCGCATACTGATCTGGTTCCACCGAAAGCTTTCCTGATTGACGGAATCGATTGAGTTGTTCTGTTGTTGCACCACCATCGCGGTTATTCATTTCAAACAACAACCGTTCAAAGTTGGACGAAATTTGAATGTCCATACTTGGGCTCAGAGTTGGCACAACCGGCACCATATCCATGCTGTGTGTTTCAAAAAAGCGCGTCAGAATGTCATTACTGTTTGAACCGACAATCAGTTTTTCAATGTCGGCGCCCATTTGTTTGGCAATCCAACCGGCGAGCACATTTCCGAAGTTGCCTGTTGGCACGCTGAATGAAGCCG
>CANKVI010000018.1 GCA_947487095.1 Acidimicrobiaceae bacterium
GGTAAGCGAAGCCAGTGGGACGACGACGATTCACTACGCCCACTTGTTGCTGAAGGCATTCGTCAAGCAGGGGTCATAGCCGAATCCATTGCGCCACTTCAGCCAACCGCGCTGTTTTCAAGCCCTTTTGTGCGCTGCATGCAAACCCTTGAGCCGCTGAGCAGAACAACTGGACTTCAGGTTTCACCACACGAATTACTTGCAGAGGGTGTTGACTTCATTCGCACTGTCGAGTGGATGCACACGCTTGCTGACGGTGCAGTGATGTGTAGTCACGGTGACGTAATCCCAGAAGTAATTGATGCACTTGAGCGACGCGGAATGGAAGTGAGCGGTTTTCGCGAATCGCGCAAAGGTTCAGTGTGGATTCTTGATCGCCTTGATGGCGAGTTCACTGGCGGTCATGCATGGCCACCGCCACGCTTCGAATAACTCAGCCCGCGAGCGCTGCGTTGACTTCTTCAATAATTGAAGAAACAAACCCCATCACTTCTGCAGGTGGGTTTGAGGCAGCACAAATATCTAATTGTTCTTTTGCACCTACCGCATCGGCCGCTAATCGGAACCGCACAATTCCCAAGAAGCAGTGTGCGTCTGGGTATTTGGGGTCGACCTGAATCGCACGTTCAAGACCCTGCGTTGCAGCGGCAAGGGCAACAATCTTGATGTCGTCTGCTGCATCCCGCGCAATCAGTGCGATTAACCATGACCGATAGGTCAGTGCTTCAACATTGTCTGGGTCAAGTTTCACCACGTCGTTGTATAACTCGATCGCCTGTTGAGGGTCACTGAAATTGATTGCACGCGCTTGTGACAACAACGATGCTGTTGAGTTTTCGATTCCACCAGTACTGGTTTGCCCAGGCAAACGTTGACCCGACTGAGTTGCCACTAGCCAACCTGCCAAACACGCAAATGCAACAATCGCAAATGACACCACAATGGCTTTTGCACGAGACTTCGGTGCACGTCGATTCAGAGTTGACTGCCCTGCTTCTATTGCTTTCAACACATCGGCTGCTCGTTGTGTATAGCCAGACTTCAATGTTGCGTAATCCTCATCATCAATGTCGCCTGCCGACCGCTCTCGCTCAACATCGCGCAAAGAATCGAGGAGAAAGTTTCGCTCTTCTTCGAGGCGTGTTAGTTCATCTGGGTTCATGCCGAACTACCGCTCTTCACGAAGTGCACGTTCCACCAGTTGCGCATCTTCATCAGAAATTGAGTCACTGCCCACTACTTTCCAGCGACGAAATGCAAAACCCAATGTTCCAACCGCACAGATCAGCACGAACACGGGAAGTATCCAGATCAACGAATCAAGACCAGTTGAACGCGGAACCAGCAACACGCGACTACCGAATCGAGCTTCGATATAGGCGATGATTTCGTCATCAGATCGCTGACCACCAGCAATTTGCCGCGCAACCTCTGCGCGAATGGATTCGGCGCCAGACGCGCGAGACACATACACGCTCTCACCAGAACATGTAGGGCACGCAAGAACCTTCGTAATGGCATCGATGCGGTCGGCCTGGGTGCGAGGACCAGAATCTCGCGTGCTGCCGAATGCGAGCAACGCAATTGCAGCGAAGATCAACAGCAACCATGACCACTTGTTGTGCACAGATTTCGACTTCATCACGAACCAAACTGCGTTTTCAGTTGAGCAAGTTGATCATCAAGCAATCCCGGCGTGAGCATGCCGGCAATTCGTAACCGCACATAACCATTGGGATCAATCACCCAGGTCTCAGGAACTTTTGCTACTCCGAAGGCAACGGAAATGGCTCCGTCCGTGTCACGAACTTTTTGCCAATCTCCCCCGTTCTTCGCAAAGAATGCACGAACCGAAGCATCGTTGTCGTCATTAATCACGGTGTAGATCTCTGCGGGATTTGTTGCTTGCAATTCGCGCTCGTTGAATGCAACGAGTTCCGGATGCTCTGCAATGCACGGCACGCACGTTGAGTTAAAGAAGTTGAAAATCACCCAACTTCCCTTTCTGTTGGCCAACACAAACTCTTCGTCATCCAACGTTGTCGAAACAACCGATGGTGCGGGCTGACCAAGCAGCGGAGAATCTGCTTCGTCTGCTGTGTTCGGCTCTGCAGTGACCAGTACCCAAAGGAATGCAACCAACAACACACCGACAACCGACGCGATGATTGGTGCAACCTTCTTGCGGGATTCACTCATCTCGTTCACAGCATCACCAAGAGATCGGCTGCAAAGTCATCTTCAGATGTTGGAGAAGTTGGATTACGACGGCGTCGCCCAGGGAACGCAGCAAGCACAGTTCCAAGCGCCATGAGGCCACCGCCAATCCACAGCCACAACAGCAACGGCTTAATGAACACTTTGATTCGCGCCATGTTTTCATCTTGACGAACAGGTGGCTCAAGCGTGAGATAGATGTCGTAGGCAAATCCTGTTTTTACCGAAGGAGTTCCAACGTTCATTCCTTGCAAGACGTACTTCGTAATTGCCGGCGCATATGCCTTACCGCCGTCAATCTTTACTAATGCCTTCACCGCAGTTGCATTATCGGTTTTCACTTCGACAACATCGACAAGTTCAAACGTGTGACCACTAAATGATGCGACCTTGCCGGCTTCCAAATTCAATTCTTGGCTGTGAGTGAAACTATTTGAAGCCGCAAGCGCAACGGCGATGATGATGACCCCAATGTGCACGATCATTCCACCGTTTGCTCTACCAACTAATCCCCGCAAGCCCTGCCTGCGCGTGGCTAACACAACTTGGCGCAATGCCGAACCAGCAGCAAATCCACCGAGTCCAAACGTCAATAGTGGTGCTAGCCCCGTTGCACCACTCCACACACTCCCCGCGAGTGCAAGAACACCGCACCACGCTGGCCAGAACAATCGCTTCGACAACAGCTCTTGCGACGCCTTGCGCCAAGGTAATACGGGAGCAATGGCCATGATGGTGAGCATCGTGATACCAATTGGAATTGTGAGCCGATCAAAGAACGGTTCACCTACAACGATGGTTCGAGATTGCAATGCTTCAACGACAAGTGGGAACACTGTTCCAAGCAACACCACGAAAGCAAAGACTGCGAACAGCACATTGTTAGCAAGGAACGCACCTTCGCGAGACAACGGTGAGTCAATGCTTCCCGGTGAATGCAATCGATCTCCTCGCCAGCCGATAAGCCCAACAGAAACAATGACGATCACCGCGAAGAACGCGAGCAGCCACGGACCGATTGCACTTTGACTAAATGCATGCACGCTATTCACTACACCAGAGCGCGTGAGGAAGGTTCCCAAAATAGTGAGGCTGAACGTTGCAACAAGAAGCGAAAGGTTCCACACGCGCAACATGCCGCGACGTTCTTGCACCAACACCGAGTGAATGTACGCGGTCGCAGTAATCCATGGAAGTAACGAAGCGTTTTCAACTGGGTCCCACGCCCACACGCCGCTCCAACCCAACACTTCATAACTCCACCACGAACCAAGAATGATGCCAATGGTGAGGAATCCCCAAGCGAACAAGGTCCAACGCCGTGTTGCGAGCAACCAACCTTCACCCAACCGCCCAGTGATCAGGGCCGCGATGGCAAACGCGAATGGAACCGTCATTCCCACGTAGCCCAAATACAACAGAGGTGGATGGAACATGACGAGCAAATGATTCTGCAATAACGGGTTTGGGCCAGGTCCGTCAAGCACACCTTCAGGACCAACTGCAAATGGGTTTGCTGGACCAAACGAGAGGAGGAAGAAAAACAGTGAAACAATGAACATGACGCCAAGTGCGTACCGCGACAACACATCGTCCATTTTTTTGCGTAACCAATACGTGACGCCAAGTGTGTAACCCGCAAGGATCAATACCCACATCAAGATGGATCCTTCAAGCGCGCTCCACACTGCTGCAAAGTTGTAGACGGCAGGTGTTGAGTAACTTCCCACTTTTTGCACGTACTCAAGCGAGAAGTCGCGAGTAATCATGGCTCGTTCCATGACAGCGAATGCACCAAAACTTGCTGCAAAAACCAAAACGGCAAAGCGCGGGATGAGTTTTGCTACCGCTTGGTCGCGTTGGCGAGCACTTGTTATGGCTGCAATCGCGCCGAATAGCGAACCAATTATGCCAACTAAGAGAAACGCGCGACCAAGCGCACCATTTATCCCGCTAGCAAGGAACACTGTTCTGCTTTCGATTGCGCGAGTCGATCCGGGTTGGCTTCAGAGTATGAATTTGAATGCTTTACTTCAATTCGATTGGCCTCGAAGGTGTCGCCCACCAGCTGACCGTGCGCAACTACCGGAATACATTCTTGAAAGATTCCACCGGGATCACCGTTGTATCTCACATTGACGGTTTGGTTATTGAACAAAAGCACAAAAGTGGTGCTCCCAGAGTCCGACTTCAACGAGTCTTGTTCGACGGTGCCTTGAACTCGAAGCCTGCGGTTTGGTTCGCAACCTTCCCGCTTTCCAATTTCATCAACGTTGCAATAGAAATCAATTGCCGATGTCAGGAATTGCGAAACAATGAAACCACCGGCCGAAACGACCACAACCAACATGGCCACATATTTCCACTTGCGATTGTGCTTGCGTGGAGCAAGTGGTGCATTATCTGGTGACGTGCGCGGAGTTAAGTCCACGGTTTGTCCTTGTCGGCAACCGTTCGCGACAGGTTGCGTCCCTGCTTAATGGTGTACACAACCAAACCAATGATGACGCCAAATGTGATGCCATACGTTGCGATAATGAATCCGGCGTGACTCATGCCTGAACCTCTTTTAACCGCTCAGTAACCGCAGCGTCGAGCGCATTTATTTGCTGAGCATCTTGCATAGCGATGATGCGCTGACGATGCGACACCAACCAAGCAAACAACACGGTGAATCCGAAAACGCCAAACAGCAACGTAAACAACATGAGTCCATCCATCTTGATGTCACCATCTGGGCTCAGCACCGTTGCACGTTGATGCAGCGAACGCCAGAGAACCACGCTGAAGTGCACCAATGGAATTTCAAGCACAGCAAGCAATGCAATGACAGAGGATCGACGAGCACGTTGCTCTGCTGTTCCGCCTAATCCACGCACCGCCAAGTAACCAAGGTAAGTAACAAATAAAAATGCAGTGGTTGTGAGTCGAGGGTCCCACACCCAAAACGTTCCCCATGTAATGCGTCCCCACAGACTTCCGCTGAGCAATGTCATTGCCATGAACAACACACCAACTTCGGCTGACGCGCCAGCAACGCGATCAAAGCCCATGGAATGTTTCTTGCCGATCAACCAACACGCCGATGCAATGCCCGTGACGATGAACGCCAAATACGCAACCCAAGCAGTGGGTACGTGGACATACATAATGCGTACAGCGTCGCCCTGAACGGCATCCTCTGGAGTGAAAAACAATCCACCAAGAAATACCCAACCGAGCGCGATAACGGCCATCAACCCATACATCCGAGTGGTTGGCGTGCCAACTCCTTTGAACGATTGCGTCTCAGAACTCATATGTATTGTCCTTCATCATTCCTCAATTAGCGAGCTAAATGACAACAGGCCACCTAACCCAAACACCGCTGCGAACACCGCAAGTACTGCTACCCACGGCCAACCTTCACCAACGGTGAGGCCACCACTTCTGAATGCCGATTCGGTTGCCCGAGTTGCACAGATCAGAACAGGAGCAACCACCGGAAGCAAGAGCAATGGAAGCAACGTTTCACGGCCACGAGCACCTGCAGTCAAACCTCCGTACAGAGTACCTACGAAGGCCAAACCGGCCGTAGCGCACAATACGCAAGTGACCAATAGCACTAGTCCTGATCCATTCACATTCACGCGATACAACACAATTGCTGCAATAAACAGCATTGATTCCAGAACGAGCAATTGCACAAATAGCGCGACTGCCTTGCCAATAAATATGCCTTGCGGATTCACACCTGCAACTCGCAGAGAATCCAGTGCCCCGTCGTATGTCTCCACTGCAAAAGTTCGCTGCACCAAAATGAACAACGAGAACAGCGTCGCTAACCAGACCAACCCGCCGGCAACTCGCTGCAACACATCGTCGTTGTCGAGCGCAAATGCAAACATGATCATGACGAGGCCAGAAAATGGCAGAACTTGATTGGTGACTACCCTCGAGCGCAACTCAATGCGCAAATCTTTCGCTGCGACTGCACGCGCAATACGGCTGGTTGACATACTCATTGTGAGTCGCGCACCTGACCAGCAACGAGCGCAATTGTTCGCGTGGCAAGTTGTTGCGCCCGCTCAATCTCGTGTGATGCAACAACAATGGTTGCTCCCGACGCAGCCGCTTCCTTCACAATGCGATCAATTTCATCGCGACCCTTCGCGTCAAGCCCCGCATGCGGTTCATCAAGCAGCCACAGCTCTGCACGACGCACCACTAAACAAGCCAATGCGCAACGGCGCTTTTGACCGGCCGACAATTCAGAAACTCTGCGACCCGCCAACTTTCCGTCAATAGCCATTCGCTCCATCGCAGAATTTCGTTCTTCTACTGAAGCACCGACAACCGTTGACCAGAAGGCCACGTTTTCCGCGATAGTGAGTTCTCCAAACAAACCGTTTTGATGGCCAAGCAAACCAACACGCTCACGAACCGACTCGCGGTCGACCGTTAAGTCGTAACCCAATACATTCGCCGTGCCACGAATAACTGGCATCAACCCGGCACATGCGCGCAACAAGGTTGACTTGCCCGCACCGTTCGGACCCTGCAGCAACACAATTTCATTTCTCTCAACACGTAACGTGACGCCCGCCAACGCGGGATACCCGTTGTACACAACGACCGCATCGACGAAATTGATTACCGAATCGGTTGACATCACGATCCCGTGAACTTCGGTGGTCGCTTTTCAATAAATGCTTCTCTGCCCTCGCGCGCATCATCACTTGCCAGCGCTTGCTCGCGACACGCAGTAACCAAAGCATCAACAGATGGCTCGCCTGCACTCGACTCCAACGCAACTTTGTGACCGCGAATAGTGAGTGGCGCAAGCTTGGCAATGTCACTAGCCCAAGCAAGCGCATCATCAAGAGTTCCCAATCGTTGGATTGCACCCATACGTGAAAGTTCTTCAGCCGAATAGTTACTTGCCGTGAGCAACATATTCCGCGCAACTGGCCATGAGAATTCGCGCACGATGCGTTCAATGGTCCAATGGTTCACCACTAAACCCAATTTCGCAGCGGGAACACCGATGACACTTGTTGGTGTTGCAACTCGTACGTCGCAAGCAACAATAAGTTGCGCTCCCGCACCAAGTGCTGGTCCGTCAATTGCAGCAATCGTGACGCACGGTAGTTGTGTGAATCCGAGAAGCACCTCGCTCAGTAATTCGTGAAACACTTCCTCACGCACGCCCGCCAAATCGGCTCCTGCACAAAATGCTGGTGCAGTTCCCGTCAGTACCAAGGCCCGAATTTTGCGTTTTTCTGCTTCAACCTGGGCTTCGCGAATAAGTAGGAGTGACTCAAGATCTACTGCATTCCTGCGCTCGGGTCGGTTCAGCGTAAGCAGAGCCACATTGTCGCGCCAATCAACAAGTACAGCACCCTTGCTCATTGTTGGCCTCTGCCATCTACCATGAGTTGCAAGGTTATGACTTCCACCCCTCAACCCTCTAAACAAGCCACGACTGTTGATGTTTCTGGCGACCCTGTTCGGCTTCGCCGCGCACTGATCGATCGCTGGACCAAGCTAGCCAAGCGAGTGGGATACCTCTGTTTCGGGGTGTCCATCGTTGCGGTTTTTTCCGGATTAGCGACTTCGTTCACCCCTCTCGTTGGTGAACTCGCGGCAGGCGGACTTGTTGTTGGCTCTATCCTTCTTGCACCATCCATTGTTCTTGGTTACGCAATTAAAGCGGCCGAGAAGGAAGATCGCCTGAACGGCAATTAACTGATCGACTAACGCATGGCACTTCGACTTCACGCAATTGAACGCAAAGAACAAGTTCTCGACGTTTCGTTGTCGGTGTTTGCCGTAAAAGGTTTCCACGACACATCCATGAATGACATTGCCGAAGCGGCTGGTGTAACAAAACCCGTGGTGTATCAACACTACGAATCAAAGCGTGCATTGTTTCTCGCAATCATTGACCATGTTGGTGACCGCATGGTCGACGTGTTGACCGCCGCAACCAGCGGACTCACTGATGGTCACGCCCAAGTTGAAGCAGGAACTGTTGCGTTCTTCAAATGGGTTGAACGAGATAAGAACGCATTTAAGTTCCTTTTTGATAGCGGAACACAAAATGACGAGGAGTTCACCGTTGCAATTCGCAAAGTGCTTGATCGCTCCGCAGAGGCAATCGCTCCATTGATCGCCATTGACTTAGACCCAATCCATGTACGCACCCTTGCACATGGTGTTGCAGGTGCAAGCGAAGGGGTCGCGCGCTTTCTCATTAATAACAACATCTCGTTCAACGGCGAACAAATAGGCAAACAAATCGCCAACCTTCTATGGGCAGGCTTACGCGGAGTCGACTCGGAGTAACCTGACACTCATGGCGCACCCCGGCGAACACCACCCAGCATTTGAAGAATATTGCGAATGCATTTTCGAACTTCGTGAAGACCACTTAGACGTAATTCAGGCACGTGTTGCTGAGAGGCTTGATGTCTCGCGACCTTCAGTTTCCGAAATGATTAAGCGCATGGAGACGGAAGGTCTTATTCGTCTACGAGGCACCCGCATTGTGCTCACGACAGAAGGCGAAAAGCTCGCTGAATCGGTTGTTCGTAAACATCGCACAGCCGAGCGCTTCCTCACCGACATACTTGGTCTTCCTTGGGCGCTTGCCCACCACGAAGCATGCAAGTGGGAACACGTGATCAGCCCCGATGTTGAAGATGCCATCACTCGACTACTTGGCAACCCAACAACATGTCCGCACGGCAATCCGATTCCTGGCTCTAACTACATGGAAGAACCAACTCATCCACTCGTTGATGTGCTTGTCGGTTCTGCTTTTACGGTTTCGCGCATTCCTGAAGAACTGGAATATGCGCCAGGAATGCTGGAGTTTCTTGAATCAGCCCAACTCACTCCTGGTGTAACCGGCACCGTCACTGCTTCGGCAGCAGACGGCTCAGTAACTGTTCGTTTGCATGAAACTGAAATCAACATCACTTCGTTTGCAAGCAATCGAATTCTTGTCCGCGCGTGAAAGTGTCTGCTCGCATTTCCCTTGTTGTGCTGGCGATGTTTGCGCTTGCTGCGTGTTCTACAACAATTGTTGATACAGCACCAACAACAACGCTCGTTCCACCAACGACAGTTGTTCCATCAGGAACTGCATCCGAGCTGTTTGACCAATTGCAAACCACCATTGGTGAGTTGTCGAAAGCAATCAGCGACAGCGACCGTGCAATGGCAAAGGTCAAGCTTGCAGAAATTGAAGAGATTTGGAAAGTGTTGCAACCACAAATTGCGGAACGCGGCGATCAATTCATTCAAGACATGCAACGCATTATTGACCTTGCAATATCTTCAATTGAGCGTAACCGACCAGCCGATGCCGACAAGTCGCTGCGCTTCCTCTCGCTTGTAATTGAAACGCTGTAGCTAACTAGTTACCGATCATCGCTGCAGGCAAGTCGCGATGATGCACAACCGTGAGTCGTTGTGTTGAACGTGTGAGCGCAACATACAACGCGCGTAATCCGTGTTCCTGAGCAGCAACAATTGCTGCAGGTTCAACAACCACCACACCGTCAAGTTCTAAGCCCTTCACCACGCTGACTGGAACGACGGTCAGTCGGGTGTCAAGTGCGGTGTTGTTTGCACGACCGTGTTGTACGCCTTCACGGGTTAACACCGCCGAAACCGATTCGGTCATTGCATCTGGACACACAATGGCCACGTTGCCACCCTTGACGTTTTCCATCATCAATCGTGTTTGAGTAACGACATCGTCAAGCAATCGTTCTGCGGATGTTGATCGAACAATGTCCGGCCCAAATTCGCCTTCGCGAACGGACTGCGGCGGAACGAGCGACGGAGCCGCAACAGCCAATACTTTGTCAGCAAGCGCCATGATCTGGGCTGGAATGCGATAACCCACAGACAAGTTGATGATCTTTGCTTCCTTCTTTGTTGGCAGGTAACGCAACAGGTCTTGCCAGTCATTTGGTGCGAATGCTCCTGTTGCCTGTGCCAAGTCGCCCACCACCGTCATTGCTCCATTGAGCGAACGCCTATTCATCATGCGCAATTGCATGGGAGTGAGGTCTTGCACTTCGTCAATGATGATGTGCCCGTACAGGCGCATTTCATCGGTTTCATCAATTCGACCGCTTTTGCGTGGTCGTGGACCAATCAACGACAGCACTTCATCGAGTAGTGCGACATCGCTTTCAGCCCAATGCACTTCAGCCAGTGATGCACTGCGTTCACGGACCAGCAATGGCCATTCATGTTCTTTCAACACATCTTGCGCTGCAGAGCGCACCAGTGCTCGCGACCCAAATAAATCGTGCAGTACTTCCGCGGGGCTCAGAACTGGCCACAAGCGAATAATGGCTGCGCGGAATTCTGGAATGTCGCGCAGGCTGTCGCGCAATGCTTCAAGATCAATTTCTTCGCGCTTGCTCGTTGCGGCCATTGCCGCAACCACTTCGGTTTCTACCCATCGTGCTGCGGCATTGTGTCGGCGATAACGACGACGCGCGTCACGGATAATGCGTGATGACTCAGTTACTCGAAGTCGCAGGTATTCGGCACCAAACGGAATCACCAAGTCTTCTCGCAATGGGCGTTCGCGATCGCGCACTGCTGCAGCGATGAACTTCGACATGCGAATGTCGCCTTTCACGTGTTTAGTTTCGTCGTCTTCAACTAAACCAACACGATGGCCAGGCACAAGGTCGGCAAGCACTACTTGTTGCACGCCTGCTTCACCAAGCGAAGGAAGTACCTGCTCGATGTATCGCAAGAACACTCGGTTAGGCCCGACAACTAGGACGCCTTGATCTTCAAGCGGGAATCGATAGGTGTACAACAAATACGCAGCACGGTGCAGAGCAACAACGGTTTTTCCAGTTCCTGGTCCGCCTTGCACAACCAACACGCCACTTTGCGGTGCGCGAATGATTTGGTCTTGTTCGGACTGAATGGTGGCAACAATGTCGCCGAGTTGTCCAGTGCGACCACGCGACAGCGCAGAAATAAGTGTGCTGTACCCACGCAGTCCTGAGCCGTCGTGTTTAACGCCAGCTTGCGGGTCACCGCCTAAACCTTCGTCATGACCAAGGCCTAAGTGGCCTTCACCAAACAACTCGTCTTCTATTCCCTGAAGTTCACGACCATGTACTGAAAAGTGGCGACGACGAGCAAGACCCATGGTTTCGCGACCTGTCGCTCGGTAAAACGGTTCGGCGACCGGAGCTCGCCAGTCAACAACGACTGGTTCGCGAGCTTCATCGGCAACCGCCAAACGACCGATATGAAAACTTTCAATTTCATCTGGTGTTTCAGCAATGCGATCAATTCGACCGAATACCAATGCCGCATCTCCCAAGTCCAATGTGGTCAGGCGCTGAAGAAGCTGCTCATCAAATGCGTTGCGCTCGTAGCGAGCCTGAAAGGTGCCACCGGTATCAGCCTCGTTCAGGTCGCGAATGCGCCAAGCGTCCTTGCGGCTCTTATCCAGGCAGGCGTAGGCATGGTCGATATAGGCCTGCTCGGCGGGAAGGTCTGGGTGTTGTTGGCTCATTTTGGGGCTCATCAACTCTACCGTCAGAACCGAACCGCCGATTTTTGAAATTTCCCCGTATTTGGCAGTATCCACATACAAAGTTCATCCACATCACTATTGGCAATTCCTGCATCGGCGGAGGCAGACATGTCCAAATCAATCATGCGGTATTTACGCGTTGCGCTCCCTGCAGTCGTTCTTGCAACAAGTTGTGCGACACCAATCAATGAGCTCACGTTCATCACCGTGGCAACAACATTGCCAGCATCAAACGAGTCGACAACCACGACCATTGCCCCAAGTGAACGTGTTGAGACTGTAGTAACGAACAACCTAGGCACCATCAATCGCGTTGTGCGTGACTTCAGTCGTATTTACGAAGCACGTGCGCAATGTGGCAGAACTCCTGAACAGTGCCCCATTAACGAAATGGCAGTTAAAGACAGTCCGCTGCACAGCTCGCTCACGGAAATCATGAATGAGCGCATTGTTGGAAACCTGTACACGCGCAGCGACGCAGGAAAGTTGCGTGTCCGTATCGAATCGGTTGAAATAATCAGCACCAATCGCGCAACCGTGCACACATGCATCTTTGACTCGGTAGTGCTGTTCGATTCTGGTCAGATTGACGGCGCTACCGACGACATCGTGTTTGACGATTCGGTGATTTCGGCACTCATGGTGTGGAACGTGCAACTCGACAACGGCACATGGAAGTGGGTTTCTTCCACAGCCACACAACGAAAGATCGGAGGAGACATATGCGGATTCGCAAACTAGCGATCACAGCAGCTGTCATATGTATAGGAGCAATGCCAAGTGAAGTGCATGCAGGTGACTCCATCGGTGGCAGCTCTACCAGCAGTGCTGGAATTAACGGCAACCAAATCATGGCGGGCATTCAATTTGGAGCAATGCCAGGAAGTTCAGGGGCATCCGAAGATTGCGAATGGTCACTGGCAATCCCTCACGATTCGCACACAGGCAATCAAACCATTGTGCAAAAGGTTTCCGGAGGTATGAATTATCGCCTCTTTGAATACACCTGCCTCGATCGCACTCCTGCAACAACGTTCCATTGGATTCCACAAGTGTCCACCACACAACTTGCACAACAAGCAGCGTCCGTGGTGTACGACAACATTCCCGCACCATGGGGAAACTTTGCGCCACCCGCTCAGCGCGGTGTCGTGAAACTAGGAACATGGTTTTGGGTGAACCCGTTGATGTGGGTTCCCGTTAGTGCAACAGCAGGTGTGCCAACACCTGCTGGATACGTCTCGGTCACCACTACTGCAACTCCGAAGAAACTTATTTTTGATCCAGGCGATGGAGCACTCGGCTCCGGCCCCGTCACTTGCGACGGACCAGGGCTCCCATGGATTGAAATTTTTGGAGACCGCATGAGCAGCAAATGCATGTACACCTATTCACATTCATCGTCCATGCATTCTTCTGGAGTATTTCCCGCAAAACTTTCGGTGCAGTGGCACGTCTCGTACACCACAAACTTTGGTGCGCGCGGAACGATTGGTGACTTTACGTTTGCCGCAAGCCATCAACTACTTGTTCGCGAAGTACAAGCCTTGGTCACGGGCTAAACATCGGTCGTTGCAATTGCCCCAGATATCGCATCAAGCAATCGAAGTAAATCGGATGGCGCAACTTCTAAATCAAGGCCACGACGACCGCCACTGACAAAAATGGTGGAATAGTCACTTGCCGATTCATCCACAACGGTGAGAAGTTTTCTCTTCTGTCCGA
>CANKVI010000019.1 GCA_947487095.1 Acidimicrobiaceae bacterium
CAGACCGCATGGCGGATGAAGGTTTCATGCCGCAAGTGGAATGGATTATGCGCCACGTGACAGGCGAGCATCAAACGATGTTGTTCTCGGCAACGCTTGATGGCCAAGTTGGCAACTTGGTGAAGCGCTACATGAAAGACCCGAAAGAAATTTCTATCGATTCGCCAACTGACACAGTTGGAACGATGCGCCATTTGTTTCTTGCAGTTCACCACATGGATAAAGATCGCGTCATTGCCAACATGGCTGCCGCGCATGGTCAAACTGTGGTGTTCTGCGATACAAAGCGCGTGTGCGACAAAGTCGCAGAAGCGTTGCAGAAACTTGGTGCGAACGCATCGGCATTGCATGGTGACATGCCGCAGAACGCACGCGAAAAAGCGTTAAGCAAGTTTGAAAAGAATGAACTGAAAATTCTTGTGGCAACCGATGTTGCGGCCCGCGGAATTGACATTGACGATGTTGCAGTGGTGATTCACTACGTGCCACCACTAGATGTGAAGACATATTTGCACCGCTCTGGTCGTACCGCGCGCGCTGGACGTGATGGTTGGGCAGTAACGCTTGCTGAGTACAACCAGCACACCACGTGCCGCATTATTCAACGAGGTCTGCGGCTTGAACCGCAAGCCCCGATTGAAGTGTTTTCGAATGACGCGCGATTGCGCGACCTGTTTACGTTTCTTACTGCGTAGTTAGCGCTGGTTTAGCCAGGCGGGGCGGGACGTCTCGAAACTTGAGATTGCGTCGCCCTTTGTCATGGTGATGCCAACATCATCAAGTCCGCGAATGAAGCGGTCTTGCGTTGAAGCGTCCATGTCAAACTTCTCGGTGATTCCGGCGCTTGGAATTTCAACAGACAAGCGTTGAATGTCAATGGTGATTTCAGCTGTCGGATCGGACTCCAGAACATCCCAAATGCGGTTTACCGTTGGCTCTGACAACACAACAGGAACGAGTCCGTTCTTGGTGCAGTTGTTACGGAAGATGTCGGAAAAACTTGGTGCAATAACCGCGTTGAATCCGCCTTGCAGAATTGCCCACACTGCATGCTCACGTGATGAACCAACACCAAAACTTGGGCCGGCAACCAAAACAGATGCGCCTGCGTAACGCTCGTCGTTCAGAACGAAGTTGCGATCATCGCGCCACGTGGAGAACAATCCCTTTTCGAAACCGGTGCGTTCAACGCGCTTCAACCATTCGGCTGGAATGATTTGGTCGGTATCGACATCGGAACGCTTCAGCGGAACGCCGCGTCCAGTAATGATGCTGACGGCTTTCATGCCAAGTCTCCTGGAGTAGCGAAGTGGCCAGCAACTGCGGTTGCAGCGGCAACTTCTGGCGAAACGAGGTGAGTGCGACCACCACGGCCCTGACGGCCTTCAAAGTTGCGGTTGCTGGTGCTCGCTGCGCGCTCACCAGGTGCAAGTTTGTCGGGGTTCATTGCCAAACACATGGAGCAACCAGGCTCACGCCAGTCGATTCCTGCAGCGATGAAGATTTTGTCGAGGCCTTCGGCTTCGGCTTGTTTCTTCACTTGGTGACTTCCCGGCACCACCATGACGCGCTTCACCGAAACGGTGCGACCCTTCACCACGGCTGCTGCAGCACGCAAGTCTTCAATACGACTGTTGGTACATGAACCGATGAACACGGTGTCTACTTTTACGTCGCGAATTGGAGTGCCCGCTGTGAGGCCCATGTATTCGAGTGCGCGTTCAACAGTGTTGCGTGCAGTTGCGTCTGCGTAATCGGCAGGGTTTGGAATTTTTCCGTCAATGCCAATTCCTTGTGCAGGGTTGGTTCCCCATGTAACGAATGGAGTGAGCGATGAAGCATCGATCACTACTTCGGTGTCCCAAACAGCGCCGTCGTCGGTGTGCAGTGTTTTCCAATCGGCGACTGCTGCGTCCCACTCTGCGCCTGTTGGTGCATGTTCGCGACCCTTCAAGTATTCGAAAGTCACATCGTCTGGGGCAACAAGTCCTGCGCGTGCACCAGCTTCAATCGACATGTTGCAGATGGTCATGCGACCTTCCATTGACATCGCGCGAATTGCTGAACCGCGATATTCGATGACATGACCGATGCCGCCACCAGTGCCAATTTTTGCAATGACAGCAAGGATGATGTCTTTAGCAGTGACACCTGGTGCAAGAGTTCCGTCAACAGTGACGCTCATCCACTTTGGCCGCGATTGCGGAAGTGTTTGTGTTGCAAGAACGTGTTCAACTTCGCTGGTGCCAATTCCGAATGCAAGTGCGCCGAAAGCACCATGTGTTGCAGTGTGGCTATCGCCGCACACAATGGTCATGCCGGGAAGTGTGCGACCTTGTTCTGGTCCGATGACGTGCACAATGCCTTGCTTGGCATGACCCATTGGGTACAACGTGACACCAAACTCTTTTGCGTTTGCGCGCAACACTTCAATTTGCTTTGACGAAATTTCATCGGCGATTGGCAAGTGAATATTTTCGGTTGGAACGTTGTGGTCTTCGGTTGCCACGGTGAGATCTGGACGTCGCACGGTGCGACCGTTGATGCGTAGGCCGTCGAATGCCTGTGGGCTCGTTACTTCGTGAACGAGGTGGAGATCGATGTACAACAGGTCTGGTTCGCCGGGTGAACTTTGCACCACGTGGCGGTCCCAGACTTTTTGAGGAAGCGTGAGGGGCTTGCCGTTTGAATTGGCCATGCCTCCATTCTGCCGTGAATTGACCTAATTGGCTCATTAGTGCGTCCGCATAGGGGATCTAAGCCACACATCGGGGCATGACACAACACACCATTAGTCCAGTCACACTTGCCACTTGCGTAGAACACAGCCTGCACATATCGCTTGATGGTTTCGATCTATCGCGGGCACGGCTGTACGGCATCAGCATTGTGGACGAAGAAGCTGCGGCACGAAATGAAGACGGAGCATTACGAATCACGTTTCTTGCCGAGCATGGCGATGTGTATGAATTGCTTGAGGCACAAACCAGTGCCATCGTGCGCATGTTCGACGCCGCGGTAGTGCTGACGTGTGGGTGGGCTGCTCCAATTCGCGATGACGACGATGAAGATGAAGAATCATCAACTCCACCCAGTCAGCATCCCGAGCGCAGGCGAGTTCGTTTAGTGGTAGTGGTGGGCGACTGCGGCGTTGGATCCGTTTTGCGGTTTGCCGATACCCCGAATGATGTGGTGACCGATGCGGGGGCAGCGCGTGGAAGCCTGGCCGATGCAGTGACCAACATGTGGTTCGATTGCCCCGTGAATGTTGCCCAAAACCCCACAGATTCGGCAATGCAGGACTAGCCGATAACTTGAATGTGTGAGTTCAAGCATCGCCAACAGCGTTGACTACGGCCCGAAGTCGGCATGGGCCGAAGAAGTTCGTGCGCTAGCCAAAGAGCGCGATGCAGTAATTCTTGCTCACAACTATCAAGTGCCTGAGATTCAGGAAATTGCGCACCATGTTGGAGACTCGTTAGCGCTTTCTCGAATTGCAGCACAAGTCGATGCCAGCACCATCATTTTTTGTGGCGTGCACTTCATGGCAGAGACCGCAAAGATCCTGAGTTACGACAAAACAGTGATCATTCCCGATGCAGCCGCTGGTTGTTCGCTTGCCGACACCATCAATGCTGACCAGCTGCGTGCGTGGAAGACCGAGCACCCAGGCGCGGCAGTTGTGAGTTATGTGAACACCACTGCAGCGGTAAAAGCGGAAACCGATATTTGTTGCACATCTTCGAACGCGGTTGAAGTGGTGCAATCAATTCCGCTAGATCAAGAAATTTTGTTTTGCCCAGATCAGTTTCTCGGGGCGCATGCACAGCGCGAAACCGGTCGCACCAACATGCACATTTGGATGGGCGAGTGCCATGTGCACGCGGGAATCAACGGACAAGATTTGAAGAACATGGTTGCTGCTGAACCCGAAGCAGAACTGTTCATTCACCCAGAGTGTGGATGCGCAACCTCGGCAATGTATTTAGCTTCGAGTGGAGCAGTTCCAGCAGAGCGCACGCACATTCTTTCCACTTCAGGAATGATTACCGCTGCACAAAATACACATGCAAAGAAAGTGTTGGTTGCAACTGAAACTGGAATGTTGCATCAGTTGCGCAAGGCAAACCCGCTGGTCATTTTTGAGCCAGTAAACCGCGCAGCAGTGTGCAAGTACATGAAAATGATTACTCCCGAGAAACTGCTTCGCTCGCTGCGCGATGGCACCGATGTGGTGGATGTTCCGCGTGACATTGCAGACAAAGCACGTGCTTCGGTAGAGCGCATGATTGCCATTGGCACGCCTTCGCGTACGAAGGAATAGTCACAGTGCCGACTGGTTCGCGCGTTCAACAGATACCTGTGAATTTGCCAACTCAACTTGCTGCTCCAGCGGTCTCCTGGACTCGGGAGGTTGATGTTGTCGTGCTTGGCTCTGGTGCCGCTGGGCTTGCTGCGGCTTTAGCGGCTCGACCTGTGCGTGACGTATTGATCATTACGAAAGACACGCTCGATGCCGGAAGCACTGCGTGGGCACAAGGCGGATTGGCAGCGGTTCTTGACCCAGCCGACACCTTTGGCGAACACGTGCGCGACACGCTTGAAGCAGGTGCAGGTTTGTGCGATGAAGCGGCAGTTACTTCGTTGGTGCGCGACGCTCCAACCGCCATCCAGTATTTAGAAAAACTTGGTGCTGCATTCGACCCAGGCAGTGACGGCTTGCGTGCACTCACACGTGAAGGTGGCCACTCGCGTTCGCGCATTGTGCATGCGGGTGGCGATCAATCTGGTGCAGAAGTGCAGCGCACACTCGACATGAACGCCATTAACGCTGGTGTTGAAGTAATGGACCACGCCTTTGCACTGGACTTGGTGTTTGGTAAGTCTTCTGGCAGTCGCCGTCGTATTGCCGGCGTGCGAATTGCGAAACTCGATGCGCAAGGAAACGTTGAAAGCGTTGGCCTGGTGAAAGCACCAGCAGTAGTTATTGCAACTGGTGGATTCGGACAAGTGTTTGCAAGCACATCAAATCCTCCAGCAGTTACAGGTGATGGTCATGCGCTTGCATTACGTGCAGGACTTACCTTGCGCGATCTCGAGTTTGTGCAGTTCCATCCAACTGTGTTGTGGCACTCTGCAAGTTCGACTCAACAGCAGATGCTGATTAGCGAAGCAGTGCGCGGAGAAGGAGCAATTCTTTTTGATGCTGCAGGTGAGCGCATTATGCAAGGCGCGCACCCGCAGGAAGACCTTGCACCACGAGACGTAGTTGCATCTGCAATCAGTGCTCGAATGGCGCAAGCGCCAGCAGCCGTTGATGATCACGTTTATCTAGATGCCACCGGCATTGAGAATTTTGAAGAACGCTTTCCATTCATTACTAAGGCTTGTCGCGCAGCCGGCATTGACCCGCTAACACAGCGAATTCCTGTTGCACCTGCAGCGCATTACACATGCGGCGGAATTGATTCAAACCTCGATGGCATTACCGAAGTTGATGGGTTGTACGCAGTTGGCGAAGTGGCATACACCGGTGTGCATGGAGCAAATCGCTTGGCATCAAATTCGCTTACCGAAAGCTTGGTGGTGGGAACACGAGTCGGGCGAAACCTGGCATGGAAAATGCCAGAACGAGTAGAGCCAGAAGAGACCGTTGAATCGGAAGTTGCAGGACTGCTTGACGATTCGCTGCGCACTCACGTGCGAACACTGATGAGTAAGCACGTTGGCGTGCTTCGTAAACCAGAAGGTTTGCAACATGCACTCGATGCGTTAGCAATTGCAGCCGAGAAAGTTGATGCGAGCATGGTTCCCTCGCGTCGCAATTTTGAAGCAACCAATATTTTGACCGTTGCCACTGCAGTTGCTGCAAGTGCGCTTGCACGCACAGAGAGTCGTGGTTGCCATCGCAGAACAGACACTGCAGAACAGCGCGAAATTTGGATTCAACACCTTGAGGTTTCGTTGCGCAGTGGGTCGCTGTTAATTAGCGGAATTCCAAACGAGGCGTAACTATGTTGCACCACAAGCTTTCCGATGACTCTGCTCAGCGCATCACCGCAGCGGGTTTAGAAGTTGATGCCGTGCGCCGACTTATTTCCGTTGCGTTAGACGAAGACTTGCATAGTGGTTCAGATGTCACCACAAATTCGACCGTGCCGGCGAAGCAGCGAAGCGCTGGAGTGTTTGCGTCTCGGCAAACGGGTTGCATTGCTGGTTTGGCAATTGCTGGCGCAGTATTCGACATGGTGTGCGGTGCGGAGAGCGTGGTGTTCACACAGTTGGTTGCAGATGGAGCGCGCGTTGAACCTGGAACTCGTGTAGCAAGCGTTGAAGGACCAACTCGTGGATTGCTGACCGCAGAGCGCACCGCGCTGAACTTGCTCGGACATTTGTCTGGAGTAGCAACTGCTACTAGCCAGTGGGCCGATGCCATTGCTTCAACTAGCGCAAAGGTGCGCGATACTCGCAAAACCACCCCAGGAATGCGTGCGCTTGAAAAATACGCAGTGCGTTGTGGTGGTGGAGTAAATCACCGCATGTCACTTTCGGATGCTGCTTTGGTGAAAGACAACCACATTGTGGCTGCGGGTGGAGTAGCTGAAGCATTTGCTGCGGTTCGTGCTGCTGCACCGTCAATCGTGCTGGAAATTGAAGTGGACACCATTGATCAATTGCACACAGCACTTGCCGCTGGCGCCGACTTGGTATTGCTCGACAATATGAAACCAGACGTACTGCGCGAAGCAGTTGCCATTGCAGCACAGCATCTTGCATCAACAGGTCGTGTTGTAGTTCTTGAAGCAAGTGGCGGTCTGACGTTGGAAAATGCACAAAGTGTTGCCGCAACTGGCGTGAATTACATTTCAGTTGGTGCGCTTACGCACTCTGCGAAAGTGCTTGATATTGGGCTCGATCTAGAAACGATTGTCGCTTAATTTTTTAATGTGCGTTGGTACACACTGGCGCAAGCAGCAACAAGTTTGGGAACATATGTGCGTTGCTCTGCGTAAATAGCGTTGTGTCCACCATCAACTAGATGCACATCGACGTCTTTGAGTAAATCCAACAGTCGCTGTTGTCGCTCGGGAGGAATGACTTGGTCTTGGGTGGTGATCACCACCGAAGTTGGAACGTCAACTTCCGACAACCACTTCAAGGAATTGAAACTTCCAATTTCTTTGCCAGCTTCAAGAATTTGTCGCCAGTCATGACCCGACATTTCTTCGATCGCCCATTGATCTAGTCCTTCAGCCTTGCGCTGCAAGTACACCTGCTCGGTGATCCAGTCCACCGTTTGGGTTGGAGTGAATCGAGCAATGGTTGCAAGACCCGTGAGCCCAAGAAATCCAAGTCGTTCTTCGCGCGACTTTGCAAAAATTGGCGCAGTGCTGCACAACACGAGTCCGATTACGCGGTGTTCGTGTTGCTTCCAAATGAGTTGTGCAATGGTTCCGCCCATTGAGTAGCCAACTGGAATGAATGTATTGATGCCGAGCGTGTCTGCAAGCGCAACGACATCGTCTGCACAGTCTTCAAGTCGAAATGAACTTCGCGACCTAATTCCTTGACCATGTCCACGGTGATCGAGTGCAACAACATTGAAGTGTTTGCCGAGCTCTTCGAAACAGGTAAACCAATTCAGGTCGGCAGTTGCTGTCCAGCCGTGCAACAAAATAAGAGTTGGCGCATTGTCTGGCCCTTGCACTTCGCGAATGAAGGTTTGACCGCGATCCGGAATATCGATTAAGCGGCCAGGGGGAAGCGCCATGATCTCCGAACTATTTCTGAAACTTCGTGGACAACACTTTTACTTTGAGCGTTCCGTTTGGCGCTTCATACGAAACCATGTCGCCTTCTTTTGCACCAAGTAACGCTGAACCGAGTGGGGAAGAAGGGCTCATCACGCTGACATCTTCGGTGTCTGGCTTTTCTTCAACATGTCCAATGAGATACCACTCTGCATCGCTGTCCGAGTCGCCTTCGTAGACAATGGCAACGATTGAGCCGAGTCCGACAACGCCATCGGGTGCTGGAGACACCACTTCGGCGTCTTCGAGGATGGATTCAATCTGGCGAATGCGGCCTTCCATATGGCCCTGTTCGTCCTTGGCGGCGTGATAGTCGCCATTTTCCTTGAGATCACCAAGTTCGCGCGCACGCTCAATTTTGTTGGCTACATCGATGCGTCCGCGAGTGGTGAGGTCGTCAAACTCGGCCCTTAAACGGTCATATGTGGACTTCGAAAGTTGGTGCTTAGCCATACGGACTAAGGCTATCTGCGCAAAATCCACCCTACGATGGAGCATCACTATGTCAGCGAAATCATCACATGCTCATCGCGTTGCAGTAATCGGCGGCGACGGAATTGGACCAGAGGTCACGGCCGAGGCGTTGAAGGTGGTGAAGGCCGCAGGAATTGAATTAGAGACGACAAGTTTCGACCTTGGCGGTGCTCGCTACTTGCGTGATGGTGAAGTGTTGTCAGACGCCACACTTGCAGAGCTTCGTAAGTTTGATGCCATCTTGCTTGGCGCAGTTGGTACACCTGCGGTACCACCAGGAGTAATTGAACGCGGCTTACTTTTGAAGATGCGTTTTGAATTGGATTTGTATATCAACCAACGTCCATTCGCTGGTGTTGCGCCTGGTCATACGCAGTCACACGACTTCGTAGTGATTCGCGAGAACACCGAAGGCCCATATGTTGGTGAAGGCGGAGTGCTACGCAAGGGCACGCCATTTGAGGTGGCAACGCAGGGAAGCGTAAACACCGCACACGGCGTAGAGCGATGCGTACGTTACGCATTTGAACTTGCCGCACAGCGCGAACGAAAACACTTGACATTGGTGCACAAAACAAACGTGCTCACGTTTGCAGGAGACTTGTGGCAGCGCACGTTCAACAAAGTTGCTGAAGAGTTCCCACAAGTGGGAACTGCATACAACCACGTAGATGCAGCATGTATTTACTTCGTTCAAGACCCACAGCGCTACGACGTCATTGTGACCGACAACTTGTTCGGCGACATTTTGACCGACCTTGGTGGAGCAGTAAGTGGCGGAATTGGCGTTGCATCTTCCGCCAACTTGAACCCAAAGCGCACTGGACCTTCCATGTTTGAACCGGTTCACGGATCGGCGCCAGACATTGTTGGCACAGGCAAGGCCAACCCAGTTGCGGCCATTTTGTCTGCAGCCCACATGCTGGAGTTCTTGGGTGAAGAGGCCGGGGCAGCCAAGTTGCGCGCAGCCTGCGAAAAACCAAGTGCGGGCTCAACCTCGCAAGTTGGCGACGAAATTGCAGCCCGAGTTGCGGGCAAGTAACGCTAAGTTTTATCAACATTTGTAACTAAGGGGACGTCATGCCAATTACCACGACACCAAAAATTTGGATGAACGGAAAGCTTGTCGATTGGGACAAGGCGCAAGTTCATGTGCTCACACACACGCTGCATTACGGCACTGGTGTGTTTGAAGGTATTCGCGCATACGAAACTGACAAGGGTCCAGCAGTGTTCCGCCTTACCGAGCACATGCAGCGCTTCATTAACTCGGCAAAAATTTTGGCGATGCCAATGCCGTACACGCTTGAAGAACTTGTTCAAGGTGTGAAGGACACCGTTGCGTCAACAGGATTGCCTGCTTGTTATATCCGTCCGATTGCGTATTACGGATATGGCGAAATGGGACTGAATACCACGCCGTGCAAAACCGATGTTGCAATTGCATGTTGGCCATGGGGTGCGTATTTGGGCGATGATGCAGTTGAAAAGGGTGTGCGCATGAAGATTGCTTCATGGACACGCCACGATCACAACACCATGCCACCAGCAGCAAAAACAGTTGGTAACTACGTGAACTCATCGCTTGCCAAAGTTGAAGCGTTAAAGGCTGGGTACGACGAAGCCATCATGCTTGCACCAAACGGTTTGGTAGCAGAGTGCACCGGCGAGAACTTGTTCGTTGTACGCAACGGAATTATTTTGACTCCACCAACTTCAGCAGGAGCTCTTGAAGGAATTACGCAAAACAGCGTCACACGCATTGCTCGCGACTTGGGTTACGAAGTGCGTGTCGACAACATTGCACGCAGCGATTTGTACATTGCTGAAGAAATCTTCGCCTGCGGAACGGCAGCAGAAGTTGGCTCGGTAAGTTCAGTCGACGATCGTCCGGTGCCATGCCCAGGTCCGATCACGCGAGCAATTGCCTCCATCTATGCCAAGGCTGTGCGCGGCCAAGACCCGCGCTATGTCGACTGGCTTGAATACACGAAATAACAGGCCTCGTATTACACGGGGGTGACTTGGAGGGGGTTTCCCCCAGGTTCATCCACAGGCGTTTCCACAAGCGGAATATCGTCCGCATGGCTTTATCCACAGGTATCCCCACAGGGCGGGGGTTTGGGGGTTGGCGAACGCGATTTCAGGCGTCAGACTAGACACGTGAATCTTTTTGGAGCCACCCAGTCCAGCATTGCGATCATCATTATTCGATAGGCGTGCGTCACCCGACGTACGCCCAAGCCGCCCAAACGGGCGGCTTTTTTAATCCCCAAAATTCGACAGAAGAGAAGAGCAGCAGATGACAAAGCAACAACTCGTAGAAGTATTTGACACCACATTGCGAGACGGCATGCAAGTGGAAGGCGTGTCGGCAAGCGTTGAAGACAAGTTGCGCATTGCAGAACAACTGGACTATTTGGGCGTGCACTTCATTGAAGGTGGATGGCCTGGCGCGAACCCCAAAGACATCGAGTTCTTTGCACGTGCAAGGAAAGAGCTGACGTTCACCACTTCAGCGTTAGTTGCTTTCGGCTCAACGCGTCGCCCGCTTGGCAAGGTTGACGACGATGCAACGCTGCGAAATTTGATTGAAGCTCAAACCTCTGCGGTATGCATTGTTGCAAAAGCGTGGGACTATCACGTTGAACATGCACTGCAAACAACGCTTGAAGAAGGCATTGCTATGGTGTCGGATTCGGTGAAGTACCTCACTGCAAATGATCGTCGCGTGCTCGTGGACATGGAGCATTTCTTTGACGGTTTTAAGTCGAACCCAGAGTTTTCACTGCGCGTACTAGAAGCAGCAATCATCGGTGGCGCAACGCACTTGGTGTTGTGTGACACCAACGGCGGATCGCTCCCTAGCGACGTGCTGCACATTGTTGGTGAAGTGAAGAAGCACATCGGTGACGATGCAACAATCGGAATTCACTGTCACGACGACACGGGTTGCGCAGTGGCTAACTCGCTTGCAGCAGTGCAAAGCGGCGCACGTCATGTTCAAGGAACGTTGAACGGTCTTGGTGAGCGAACCGGAAACACAAACCTGACAACAGTTATTCCAAACTTGCAACTGAAGATGGGGTATGAGTGTTTGCCAGAGGGAAGACTCGAGCGCCTTACTGCAGTCAGTAATTATGTTGCCGAGGTGCTGAACCGTCCGTTGAATCCGCAGGCTCCATACGTTGGTAGTTCGGCATTTGCACACAAAGCCGGACTTCACGTTTCAGCAATCTCGCGCGCGAAAGATGCATACGAGCACATCGCACCAGAACTTGTTGGTAACGGAACGCGATTTTTGGTGAGTGAAATGGCGGGTCGTGCAACCATCACCATGAAGGCTGAAGAACTTGGCCTCACCATGGATGGTCCGGCGGTCAATCAAGTAATTGACGACCTGAAGCGACTTGAGCACGAGGGCTACCACTTTGAAGCAGCCGATGCGTCGCTTGAACTATTGATGCGTCGTGCATCTGGCTGGCAACAGAACTTCTTCAGCGTCGAGTCAATGCGTGTGATCACCGATGAGTCATCTGCTGGAACGTTTACGACCGAAGCAACAGTGAAGGTGTGGATCGGTGACCACCGCGAAGTACGCGTTGCTGAGGGCAATGGTCCTGTTAATGCAATCGACACTGCATTGCGTGCTGCTTTGTTGGAAAAGTTTCCGCAGCTTTCCCGCGTACATTTGACTGACTACAAAGTGCGAATCCTGGACTCGGGTTCGGCAACAGGTGCAGTAACTCGCGTCTTGCTGGATGCCTCAGATGGCGAGCGCAACTGGACCACCATTGGCGTTTCGTCAAACATCATTGAAGCCTCGTGGCGTGCTCTCGAAGAGTCGCTCATCTTCGGGCTCTTGCATTCCAAGTAGGCTCCCAGGAGTATGGCTGCTCCAAAATTTGCTCCAGTAAGTGCAACCCAGACGCCGCGTTCGTATGAATCGCCTTTGCATGTACCTGCGCCATGGTCGCCAGGTCGCCCTGGAGAAATTGACGGCAAGCAACCGCGTGGTGCGAGCCTGGGCAATCAAGGCCCAGATCAGGGTTACATCCTGACGCTTGCTCGCATTGCACGAAACAAGATCAAAGTGCAAGCAGGCGAGTCGGTAGACGATGCCATTCGCGGTTCGATCGGTATTGCGTTGCGTAGGGCATCGATGTATGGACGTGCGCCGGTAATGCACGACCTCACGTTTGCACTCACCATTTGGGGATGGCTTGTCGACAACGTGCCTGCAGATTTGTTGGCTCGTCGTAAAGAACTCTTTTCGGGGGTAGGCGATGCGGCGCACTCGTATTACGAAGTTCGCGAAATCACCGGGCTCGTTCCAGAAACGACGTACCAGCTTTCAATAGAGCAACTCACTGCAAGTACGCCAATGTCGTGGCGCGCACTTACTGGGGCGTAGTTCGTGCCTACGCAAGTTGTTGGTGTTCATGCATCGCCTGAACACACATTCACGAAACAAGCACAAAGTTCAATCGAGCTCGTTGCTGGTATCGGCGTGCAGGGCGATGCTCACGCTGGCGCAACCGTGAAACATTCGTACCTGCTTCGCAAGAAACCAGAAAAGCCGAACCTGCGGCAAGTGCACCTCATTGCAAGTGAACTGATTGACGAGTTGCGTCTTGAAGGTTTCAATGTTGAGCGAGGCTCAATGGGTGAAAACATCACCACGAGCGGAGTGCAACTTACTTCGTTGCCGCACGGAACTCGATTGGTGTTCGCGAGTGGTGCAGCAATTGAACTCACCGGTATTCGTACGCCATGCAAACAGC
>CANKVI010000020.1 GCA_947487095.1 Acidimicrobiaceae bacterium
TGAATAAGCAGGAAAAGAAGTACTCAATTCCGTTTATTGTCACTTCAGTAATTCTGTTTCTTACGGGCGCTTGGCTTGCATACTGGACGCTTGATAAGGCTCTTGAATTTCTCATCGCATGGTCTGGCGCAGGCGTTGAGCAGACTTATCAGATTTCAAAATACATAAGTCTGGTTGCCATGATGGTGCTCGCGTTTGGTGCGGGCTTCCTCGTTCCTGTGCTTGTTGTCTTTTTACAGCTAGTAGGTGTAGTCACTCCGCAAACCTTGATCAAGCAATGGCGCTATTCCTTTATGGGGACGTTTTTGATTGCTGCAGTTGTTACACCCAGCGGTGACCCCATCTCGATGATGGCCCTTGCCATCCCCATGACGCTGCTGTTCCTCATAGCTGTTCTCATTGGTTTCATAGCCCAACGGCGAAAGAAGAAGCGTTCACCCGATGGCGAATAGTTCGCTGTGACATCTCCTCATCGCAAATCACTTACGAGTGCTTACACATTCGAACTTGATACTTTTCAAATACAGGCATTCGACTGTATAGATGCCGGCGAAAGCGTGCTTGTGGCAGCACCAACTGGTTCTGGCAAAACGGTCGTTGCTGAATATGCAATTGGCTTGGCACGAAAGCATGGCAAGCGAGCTTTTTACACGGCGCCCATCAAAGCTCTGTCGAATCAGAAGTTTCATGAACTTGTAAAGCTGTACGGGTCAAACGAAGTTGGATTGCTCACTGGGGACAACAGCATTAATGCCCAAGCTCCGATTGTTGTAATGACCACCGAGGTATTGCGCAACATGATTTATGCACGATCGACCAATGTTGACAATCTAGGTGTTGTGGTTTTGGATGAGGTTCACTTCCTTCAGGACGCATATCGGGGTCCAGTGTGGGAAGAAGTGATTATCCATCTCGACCCAACGGTTCAACTGGTTTGCCTTTCAGCCACGGTCAGTAACGCTGATGAATTGTGCGAGTGGTTAACCACTGTGCGCGGGCCAACGAAACCCATTGTTGAAAGCAAGCGTCCTGTAGAGCTGACCAACCACTACGTTGTCGGAGATAAGACGACAAATCAGTTGCGTGTCTTTGAAACGATCGTTGGTGGGAAGCCCAACGAACAAGTTTCCAAGATTGAGGCGATGTCTGCACCGCGCTCAAAGAAGCAACACCCATACGGTGCTCGAGGTAGACAGTCTGGACCCCCAAGTCGGTTTTACACACCGAACCGTCCTGATGTACTGATGCAACTACAGGAAGACGATTTGCTTCCGGCAATTTATTTTATCTTCAGCAGAAATCAATGCGATGAGGCCGCCCACTCTTGTTTGAAGTTAGGTATTTCCTTCACTAACAAACAGGAACGTGAGATCATTGCCAGCATTTTGGAGAGCCACGTCAAAGCGTTTACCGATGACGATCTAGCAGCACTGAATTACACCCGTTTTTTGCGACAGTTGGAAGCAGGCATCGGAGTGCACCACGCTGGCCTTGTTCCTAGCTTCAAAGAAGCCGTCGAGGAGTGTTTTGCGCAAGGTTTGGTAAAGGTGGTGTTTGCGACAGAAACTCTCGCTGTGGGAATCAATATGCCAGCACGAGCAGTAGTGCTGGACAAGATCACTAAGTACAACGGTGAGACACACCAAATTCTCAAGCCATCCGACTTCTCACAACTTACGGGTCGAGCTGGTAGGCGAGGTCTAGATACGGTCGGACATGCCCTCACTTTGTGGAATCCTTTCGTCACCTTTGAACAAGTGGCCGCCTTGGTATCGAGCCGGTCATTTGTGCTGAATTCAGCCTTTCGTCCTACGTACAACATGGCTGCCAATCTGATTCGCACCACAAGTCGGGTTCAAGCGCGACACCTGCTGAACTTGTCGTTTGCGCAGTTCCAATCGGGTCGGGAAATCGTAGAGATTCAAGCTCGCATCGCCCGTCGCGGGAAAGAGGAGCAACGATTGCGCGAGCAATCGATCAGCGATTACGGCGACATTGAGAGTTATCGCAAAGGAAACCAAAAGAACCCGATTGCACCCGATGTTGAGGTCCAGTTTGCTCGGCTACGTCCAGGAGATGTCGTTCTCATTGGAGAAGCAAAGGGGAGCGACCGGCTCGTCGTGATATCAACTGCCAGTCGTGGCACAGGAGGCAAGGTTTCCTTGCTATCAATCAACAGAGGTGTACGTACAGTCACTTCGCGTGATGTCACGGAAATCATTTACACCATTGGCCACATTGACTTGCCAATGCCATTCCAGCCAACAAACTCGCGTTTCCTTAAAGAGACTTCGCAGAAGCTCGCAAAATTTAGAATCAATGATCGAGTGCTTTCGCGAAGCGGCAAACGAGATGCGCGAAGCAATCCTGATCATCCGTTCCTGCGTGACCCGGATGCGAAGTTCAAGTTGAATGCGGCGGAATCTGCGGACCGAATTTCCAAGGAACTGAATCAGCTCGAGAAGCGAGTATCAAATTCTGCGCAGTCAGTGAGTAAGAAGTTTGACGATCTTACGTTGCTGTTAGAAGAGTGGGGATATGTCGATGATTGGTCACTCACATCTAAAGGTGTGATGCTTGGGCGGATCTTCCACGAATCAGATCTGTTGATTGCAGAATGCCTCTCGTCTGGAGTGTTCTCTGGATTGACTTCACACGAACTCGCCAGTCTTGCATCTGTTTTCGTTTACGAAGATCGCCGGCGAGATGAAAGCGCAAAGCCTCATTTTCCGAATGCAGAATTGAAAAAACGATGGACTGATATTGAAAGCATCAGCAGACGAATTACCTCAAGCGAGATACGTTTTGGGTTGTTGCCACATCGTGCGCCAGATCCAGGTTTCATGGCAACAGCATTTGATTGGTCTCACGGCACATCTCTTTTCGAAATTTTGGACGAAGACGATGTAACTGCTGGGGATTTTGTTCGCACTATGAAGCAACTCATCGATATCCTTCGACAGTTCACCACACTTGACAGTCAATCTATTTCAACTTCAACGAGCTCGGAAGCAGCCAAGTCTCTGTTTACCGGTGTGATTGCCGCGTCGAGTCAAATAGGAAAGATGTAGCAATGCCGATTTCTCCCGGATCACCATGGGGCTCTACCGCGCCATTACCCGAACATCCTTTGAACATGACGTCAGATCGCGAACTTGGCATTTTTCTGCGTGATCATTCTGCGAAGCAGATTCACGAACAGTCCATCTTTATGAAATCTGGTGATATTCCCCGTGCACTCGGTGTTCTTGATCTACCACGTGACGCAGAATGCCTTCGTGTAGTTATTGATGCCATTGTAGTTTCCTACACAGACGCAGCGGGCGTAGAACACACTGATGTTTGCATTGCATCAATGAGCATCGCGCGAAGATTCTTCCGTGGATCAATTTCTGTTGTCACAAACAGTGGATATTGGCGAAAGCACGAAGTTGCACCACGTGCGCATCTCAACGACGGAAAACTTGACATATTTGAGGTATCAGGAGCTATGCGTTGGAGCCAAAGAAGGATGATGTGGCAAAAGGCCAAGGTTGGGTCGCACCTCCCACATCCGCTTTTGTCCTACAGCCAGGGGGACTTCTTTCGTTGGAAGGGGAGCCCTCAGCGTCTCGTCATCGACGGTCAGTACGTGGGCAAGGTGACCAGTGTTTCCTGCAGGGTGCAAAGCGATTGCGCTCAGGTGCACGCCTAACAGGCATACCCGATAACACCGAGCGGGACTTCTAAGATTGCCCCTCGTGACGGTCTACATTCCTGAGGTTTTTCAAGATGATGAATCGGAAATACTCAAGAGGTATTTCACCAACTTAGACCTCCCGGTGTTTGCGCTAGTCAACCTGCCAGAAGTGGTCAAAGGTGCCTTGTTCGCGCGATACAGCCGCAGTCCAAAGAGTCTGCGGCGTCTGTTTCTTGATGAGTTTGTTAATGACCTCGACTTAACGGGCGACATTGGCGTTGACGCCACGATTGGAATCGATAAAGCAGAGGCTCTGTACGAGAAGGTGTTCGTCGAGTATGGCGACGACTCGGTAGCTCAGCTCGGCGGTGTTCACCTGGCTTGCGAACAGGCTTCGAATATATTGACGAAGATACTTGAGTGGGGAAGGTTGATGAGTTATCTCGAACAAAGCACGAGATACATCAATTACGACGCTCGCTTGGGTGGCAGATACCGCTATTACCGAGATCCCGAAATCTTGAGTGGCCCTTACGGCACTCGATATGTCGGCGACATGGACCGAATGTTTGATAGCTACAGCTCGCTGGTTCAGTCAGTTACTGAGCATGTGCGCAAATCGATTCCGCGCGGAATTAATGACTCAGATTTTGTGTATCGTCAGGCAACGCGGGCCAAAGGTCTCGATGCCGTGCGGGGAATTCTGCCGGCAAGCGCTTTGTCAAATGTGGGCATTTTTGGCACTGGTCAGGCGTATGAATCGATGTTGCTGCGCATGCGTGCTCATCCGCTTCCTGAATCGCGCCAATATGCCGACATGATGCTGACTGAGTTACGCAAAGTGATCCCGAGTTTCTTGCGACGTGTTGATTTGCCAGAGCGCGGTGGGAAGTGGAGTAGCTACCTTGCTACCAATTCCGATCAAACTGCTTTCTTAGTAGACGATATGTTTGGCGCACTCGAACCAGATCCAGTCAATGAAGTTGAGTTGGTGGACTTTGATCCGGACGGCGAAAACAAGTTGCTTGCTGCGATTTGTTATGCACATTCGCATCTGCCCGAATCACAGTTGCTCAATCGGGTCGCTCAATTGAGTCATGACGAAAAGGTTCGCCTTATCGCCGCATACGTTGGCATCCGAGAGAATCGCCGTCACAAGCCAGGACGTGCCTTCGAAAGAATTGATTACCGCTTTGACATACTTGGCGATTACGGCGCATTTAGAGATTTACAGCGACATCGTCTGCTCACTATTGAATGGCAAAGGTTGTCTCCAGATCACGGATATGTGATGCCAGAACTCGTTGCCGAAGCGGGAGTCGCAGATGAATTTGAAGAGTCCATGACGCGTTCTGCGACGCTGTATGAAGCACTGCGCCCGGATTACCCAGAACAAGCCGCCTATGCGATCTCCATGGCATACCGGCTGCGTTACAGCATGCAGTTCAACGCCCGCGAAGCTATTCACCTGCTTGAGCTGCGATCGGCGCCACAGGGACACCCCGCATATCGACGGGTCGTTATTGAAATGCACCGATTGATCGCTGAAAAGGCTGGCCATAGAGCAGTAGCTGAGGCCATGACCCATATGACCTTTGAGGCGCCAGCACTCGAACGTCTTGACTCAGAGCGGAAGGCCGAGAATCGCCGTAATTCGTGATTTAGGTCAAATCAGCGAAATTCGCATACTTGACCCCTTTATGGAGTACTCTCTCGCCGTTCGCAGTTGAAAGGATAATTAATGTCAGACGATGATGTCATCGGACCAGATGATCTAGATAGCGAGATACTCTCTGCTCCCGAGTTAGACGGTGACGAACTCGATGTCGACGCATTAGAAATTGACAGTCTTGAAGAAGATGGTTTCGCCGTTGAAGATGGCGTCGACATCGTTGATGACCCAGATGAGATTCTCGTTGAGTCAGTATCCAAGAAGGTCGCAGAGGACGATGATGATGACGACGACTTGCGCACAGAAGACGACGTTGAAGCCGACCTTGATGCCATTCTTCGCGAGAAGCTCACAGCCGCAGACGATTCTCCACCTGAAGAAGATGAAGACGACGTTGTTGTAGACGACAAAACCGATGGCATGGAGCGCCTGCAACCACGTCGCCCAGACGAGAGTCAGTGCACTCAGTGTTTCCTTCTGGTTCGCAATAGTGCCCCTGGTTGTCCTGTAGAGGACGATGCATGCCCTCTTTTCAAATAACAGATCGCATCAAACAAGACGTGCGTAACGCACGTTTCATTGGCGAGTTCACAGTAAAAACTGGTGTTCAGAAACTTCCTCAAATTGTTTGGGCAGTCGTGTCGAGGGTGCGCGACTCGATGTACCCAGAATCAGTTTCACGCGTTCGCCCAGGGGAAAATGAGTCAGTGGTACAGGCGTCGGCCATTCCTTTTACGCCTGTATCGCGCGCGACGGAACCGTGCGATGGTTACGACTTGCTCACGGGCACACAGATTGTCGAGCTTCTGCAATCGGTCAGCGAAGGTGAAGCACGCGATATTCATGATTATGAATGCACCCATCGCAATCGGGCTGTAATCATTGCTGCAGCGCAATCAAGAATCACTGTTCAGTGAACGCCAATCTGTTTATTGTTCGCAAGGCGCAATCAATTGATGCTTCCGCAGTTTTGGCTTTAGAGCAACAGTGTGACCGGGAATCACAGAGTTTTCGCGGGAGCGCTCAGCTGATAACAGATGCACCATTCATTGGTAACGATTTTGACAATGTTCTGGGTAACTCCGGCCGCTTAGTTTTAGTTGTTGAATCGTCTGGCGATCTGTGTGGTTTTGCCGACATGGAGATTTCTGATTCAGTTGCCATGGTCCGACGGGTCTACATCAGCGAAGGGGCTCGAGAGTTGGGCGCTGGCGCAAGGCTGATCGACGAATTGCGAATTCATGCAAAGGCGAGCGGTTGCACACGTATTGACGCATACGCATTGCCAGGGGATCGGTTGACTAAGAACTTGTTTGAGCGTGCGGGCATGAAGGCCCGACTGCTTATTGCTTCAAGTGATCTCTAGCGACCCTTCCACTGTGGTGGTCGCTTTTCAATAAATGCTGTGAGGCCTTCTTTAGTGTCTTCAGACTTCAACACTGCACCGAACTCTGCGTTGGTCATTTCGATGAGTTTTGCATCTGACTCATATGCCGAAGCCAACACAATTTTGCGTGAAGCCCACACCGCTAGAGGAGCAGACAATGCAATCTTGTTTGCAAGTTCAATTGCCGCCTCAACTGCTTTGCCAGGCTCAACCAATCTATTCACCAAGCCCAACTCATAAGCACGCTGTGCCGAAAGTGGATCTCCAGTAAGGATTACTTCCATTGCCACGTTCTGACCAATGGCGCGAGGAAGACGGAACAAACCACCAGCACCTGCAATGAGATTGCGCTTTACTTCAGCAAGACCAAATGCTGATCGAGTGGTGGCAATCACCATGTCTGCGGCAAGCACGATTTCGCATCCACCAGCAGTTGCCAAACCATCCACCGCAACGATGATTGGCTTTTTGCGATCACGGTATACAAATCCAGCAAAGCCACCGCGCTCGGTAAACAGATTGTTCTCACCAGAGTTGAGAGCTTTCAGGTCTGCTCCAGCGCAAAATACAGGACGTTCTTGACCTTCGGTATTTGCGCGAAGGATTCCCACCCAAACTTCGGGATCATCTTCTAATTGATCGAGTGCTGTTTCAAACGCTTGTGCAACAGCGCCATTGACTGCGTTACGTGCTTCAGGGCGGTTCAGCGTGATGAAACCGATTTGACCTTGCTTTTCGAAAGTTACGACATCAGACATAGATCAAGACTATGTCGGCAAGTGTGCTATTCGGAAGTTGAAGGTGCTTCTGTTGCTGCAGGCGCTTCTGGAGTCGTTGGAGCAGTCGTTATCTGTGGACGCTTTGCAGGTGCAGGCTTACCTTTTGGACGCACTGGGCGCGTTGGGCGCAGTGGGCGAGGGCTATTTGCGCCTGGTGCAACGGAGATTCCGAATACTGAAGCAATATGGGGAACGAGTGGAGCAACACGCTTCACCGTGGACAACATTGCTTCATTAGTGGTTGGTGGAGCTGCTGCGAGTTTCACCTGACCACGTACTGGAGAGAATGCGATTGCTTCAAGCACCGCACTGAAGCGATCTGGGGCAGTTTCTGATGCCAAGGATGCCGACGCCGCTGCTGCCAACTGCGCACCGAGTTCTACAGGGAACGGCTGACCAGCCTTTGGTGGCTCGCTGGAAATCTTCAATGCGCGAATGACACGCGAAACGGCAAGTGCCGACTTGATGTCTTCGAGCCAGCGTGTTTGTTCAAACTCTTGACGCGTCTTCAACGCGGCCTTCAATTCGGCTGCGAGCGTGCGCGTGGTTTCGTCGCGTACAACCATCGGGTCGTCTGCGCCTACAACAACTTGACGAAGGTCGCGCAAGTCGAGCAATTCGATATCGGCTTTAGCGGCTTCTGCTTTGTCGAGCCATTCAGCGACGCGCAACTTCGGAAGCAACTCTTGTGCCATTGAAATGAGACCGTCGGCAGGCACGAGTGGCTTGCCTTCTTTTTTCAATTGCTCGTTCTGCTCCTTCACTGCATCGCGAACAGCCTTGATTCCGCCGGTGAGTGCGCGTTCTGCAACTCCGCGTTGCTCTTCTGGAAGTGTGTCAAGAACTGCAGCACGATGCACACGCTTTGGCTTCAAACGTTTAGCGGCTGGGCGCTTCGGTAGTTCTGGTGGGGCAGTGAATGATGGACGACGCGGACGACGGTTGTCAGATTTTTCGCCTTCAGCACCTTCGCGCGGTGGTCGCTTATCACCATCGCGACGTGGCTTGCGATCACCATCGCGCTTCGGCTTACGGTCTTTGCTCTTGACTGCAAGCTTTTGTGTTACTGGTTGAAACTCTTTTTCAGAACCAATGATTTGCAAGAGGTTTCCACGAACTGCTTTTTCTTTTGTCTTCACCAACGAGAGAATTTCTACGCCATCAAGATCGAATTCGGCTTCAACTTTTAAGGTGTCGCCAGTCTTTGCGCCGGCATCAAGAATTGAACCGTTGAGTGTTCCCTTAGGGGTCTTGGCGCCAGCTGCACGCCACGTCCACGTTCCATCTCCACGGTTACTGGTCAATTCGATATCAATGCGCTTAGACATGCGGCTCTACGGTACCTGCGAAAAGTGAGTTTCCCCAATACGCACGCCATATTCGTGCGCACTACGGTAGGCGAATGGCGATTTATGCACTTGGAGACCAAGTTCCAAATATTCACGAAACTGCTTTCGTTCATCCCGATGCGGTGATTATTGGATCGGTCGAAATTGGAGCCGAATCAACGATTTGGCCGGGCGCCGTACTCCGAGGCGATGACGGTTATATCAAGATCGGTGCACGTACCAGCATTCAGGACAACACCGTCATCCACACCACGCCACAAGATCCAACCATTGTTGGTGATGATTGTGTGATTGGCCATATCGTGCACCTTGAGTGCTGCATCATTGAAAATGGCGCACAGGTGTCCTCAGGGGCTGTCGTTTTGCATCGCGTGCGCGTTGGTACGGGGGCAATCGTTGCTGCGAACGCTGTTGTACTGAACGATCAAATCGTTCCGCCGGGAGCTCTTGCTGTTGGTGCCCCTGCCATCATCAAAGAAGGTCGTGCGCGCTCGTCAGATATCGAATTTGGCGCGAAGGTGTATGTGGAAAAAGGCAAGTGGTTCAAGAACTCAATGCGCAAAATTTCCGAATAGTTGCTAATCCAGTACGGCTAGCAACGGTGAAGCATCGAATTCGTTGAGCATGGGCAAATAGATGCGCGTTGCATCCTTACGGAACTTTGCACTGATGTCTTCTCGGAAGAACTTTGCGCCTTCGCGAATGACGTAATTGAGAATGAAAAATCGATACGCCCACGGCAGGAACAACAACTCTCGCTTCGAGAGTGGAAACACCTCGTGGTACTGACGCAGAAACTTCAGGAAGCGCGGTTCCAACAACGTGTGAGGGGAGTAGGAAAACGATGTTCGATCTCCAGTTTCGGATGACACACGAGAGAAGAAATAGAAATCCAACATTCGTGTATCAATGCGAAACCAGTCGTAGTCCCAACGGCTGAACAGGTGAAACTGAGAAGATTGATGTTTGACGGAGAAGTTTCCGAGGTTCCAATCAACCAGAACAGGAATTTTGTCCCATTCATCAAACCGGATGTGCTCGAGGTGAAGAAGAAACTCGTGCGTTGATCGTTTGGCGATTTCAATATCGTCATGACGCAATCCAAAGTGTTCTGCAGCGAATTCGTGAGAGAGCTGATCGAGGAGATGGATTGCATCGCCTTTCACTGAGTTTGAAGTTGCGGGCAGACTGCCGGCGATCTGAGAACATTCGCGATGAAATGCGGCAATTTCTCGCGCCAAGTTTTCAATTTGACCGTCATTTAAGATCGGCGGCAGCTGCATTGCTCGTTCTACGTCGGTGTAAAACGCAACCCAATACGTTCCGTCATACCACGTGTAAGCATGGCCGTCGCGCGGTAACACTTCGGCAAGAAATCCCTCCCAACGTGTACCGCGCAAAAGTTGTGCACTGGTAAACAATCGGTCGTGATCTTCTGCAAAAAGAAAATATGAGCCGTAAGACGAAATTTTCGCCACGATGTGCGATGAGTCGTTAAACACCACGCGGAATACGCGATTGGTGGAAACGTGCGCACTGACCTCAACCAAATGATCAATAGTTCTCGTAGCGTCATATTCAGACCACGCAGTGGCCACCAGTTGCTCTGCAAGTTCACGCGAAGGGAAGGCCGTCACACAGCTCCTACAAGGACGCGACTTAGGGGAGAACTAACGCTGAGAAACTGCGCGAACGCCAATTGGTGCGATGAGCCGATAACCGGCTGCATGCCGTTCTTCTTCAGACTCTCCACCCCAAAAACCATACTCATGATTCTCACGCGCATAGGTTCGACATGTATCGAGCACTGCACACTGCATGCACACCGTTCGCGCCATTGCTTCACGACGTTCACGAGCTTGAGGGCGCTCTGCAATTGGTGGGAAGAACACTTCGGTGAGTCCGCGACATTCAGCAACGTCCATCCACTCATCATCGGTTTGCACACGCTTTGATGTGAACTCAAGTGATGCCATGATGCCCCCGCAACGTTGACCAACCCTGGGGTGACTCTAGGGGATAACTAACCGATCAGTCAATTAGACCAAAATGCATGCCGCTAGGCCAGGAGAGCGCGTACCCCGGCTACAAAAGCATCAATTTCCGGCTCGGTTACGTCCCAGGCCGTCATCCATCGAACCTGGTCAATCGCAGTATCCCAGTCATAGAAATGAGCCCATTCCTGAAGCTGCGCGCGCGGCGCTTTAGCGATGATGGGGAACATGCTGTTTGCAGCAGGAGCAGACGTGAGTTGCAGCGATGCGATGTCTTTGGTTTTGTCGAACAACATACGAGCGGACTTATTTGCCTGACCACCCAAGGTGATGAACAGATCGTCTTGCAACATCGCTTCGTATTGCGCAGAGATGAATCTCATTTTGGAGTGCAGCTGTGTTACTTGCTTACGAACATACAGAGAACGCTTTGCAAATTCTTGATTGAAGAACACCACGGCTTCGCCAAATATTCCGCCAGCTTTGGTGCAACCAAACGTCATTGCGTCGATTCCTGCGTCACGAGTGAACGAACGCAATGTCTCACGCGTTCCGCCAAGCGCGGCCGTAGCGTTGGCAATTCGCGCACCATCGAGATACACGAACATGCCCATGCTGTGAGCAGCTTCACTGAGTGAGCGAATCTCTTCAACTGAATACAGAGCACCTAGTTCTGTCACTTGAGTGATCGCAACAATTCCGGGTTGGGGAGCATGTTGATTGCCAAACATTGATTTTGCCGATTCCAAATCTTGTGGGCGAAGTTTTGCATCCACGGTTGGCACGGTGATGAGCTTGGTTCCCAACGCGCGTTCAGGTGCACCAGTTTCGTCAACATTGATGTGCGACTGAGCAGCACAAACAATTGCATCGGCAGGTCGCAACATGCTGGCGAGTGCAAACACATTTGCACCGGTGCCGCCATAAGCGAACTGGGTGACCACGTCGTGGTCGAATAAATCTTTGAATGCCTGTTCAGTGCGCACTGTGATTGGGTCAGCGCCGTAGGCAGGGACGTGACCAGCATTTGCCTTCGTAATCGCCTCTAGAACCAGTGGGTGAGCGCCAGCAACGTTGTCACTGGCAAACGATGACTTCGGAGGCGTGGGCAGTTTTGTCACAGATCCAGTATGGGGTGCTATCCACACATTGAATTCAGTCTTGGCTTATCTTTTCGTCATGACTAAATCGCAAACTCCAGGGGTTAGTCGACCTGGCGAACTAGGGAATACTCGCACCGAACGCCCCGTCGCAGATGTGGCCAAATGTGTCTGGTGCAGAACTCCGTTACCGGTACAAACGGGATCTGGACGTCCACGCAGGTTCTGTACTCAAGCCTGCAAGCAATGGGACTGGGTGGCCCGTCAGCGAGCCTCAGAGCTGGCTCTCAGCGAAGATGAGTTGGTGGTGACACGCAGCGAACTCGATGCGTTACGTGATCAAATCTTCATCTTGAAATGCGCAATTGACGATGTGGAACAAGATCTGGATCCATCAATTGATCCAACGACACGCGACTTCAAAGCAGCATTGACATGGCTGTTAGATGCAGCAAAACCCCTTGTGACAGACTCAATTACTGGGGTTTCCCAGCCTGGTTGAGTGTGGGGTTTAGCCCATAATCATAGTTATGTAAAGTTAGGACTGATCATGAAAACACTGCCAATAAAGGGAATCCCTGCCCCGCAGGTTTTTGAAGATCTCGAGTCGTTGCGCGCAAACGATGTTGATTGGCGTAACGGACGCGTGTTTAGTTTGGCGTACTACGCAGGCCCTGAAGCCATTGCTGTAGCCGAAGATGCGTACCGTCGATTCAGCGGCGAAAATGCTTTGAGTACCGATGCATTCCCGAGTCTGCGAATCATGCAATCCGACGTGCTGTCCATGGTTGGCCCATGGTTAGGTGCTGACAAGGACTCAGCCGGGTTTATGACCTCAGGAGGCACTGAAAGCATCCTGATGGTCGTTAAAGCCGCCCGTGACCAGTTCGCAGCCACCA
>CANKVI010000021.1 GCA_947487095.1 Acidimicrobiaceae bacterium
TGGCCCACACTTCTTTTGCACCGCGGTTCATGAGGAGCTCGGCGGCACTCACGATGGTTCCGCCAGTGTCGATCATGTCGTCGGTCAAGATGCACAAGCGTCCTTCAACTTCACCGATGACTTCTTTTGCAACTGCAACGTTGGCAGTGTTCTTCGGACGACGCTTGTTAATGAACGCAACATCTGCGTTCATGTCTGCAAGGTGCTGTGCAAATCGTTCTGCAACTTTTACGCGACCTGCGTCTGGTGAAACGATGACTACACCGTCGCGCGCATTTGAGCGCACGTACTTTTCAAGAACAGGAATTGCAGTGAGGTGATCAACAGGTCCTTCAAAGAATCCTTGAATCTGTCCGCTGTGCAAGTCAATGGACACCATGCGCTTTGAACCTGCAGCCTTGAACATGTCGGCAATGAGGCGCGCTGTGATTGGCTCGCGACCTTCTGCTTTGCGGTCTTGGCGGGCGTATCCGTAGAACGGGCACACTGCAGTAACACGCTTTGCCGATGCACGATACGCGGCATCGATCATGATCAGCTGTTCCATGATGGAGTCGTTCACGCTGCGACCTTCGTGTCCGCAATGCGTTTGCATAATGAACACATCGCCGCCGCGAACTGATTCACCAAAGCGTGGGCGGAGTTCGCCGTTTGCGAATTCAACAATGTTTGCTTCGCCCAGTTGCACTTCAAGATGCTGTGCAACTTCTTCTGCAAGCGACGGGTGAGTGCGACCCGAGTACAACGCCATTCGTTTCGTGGTGACCTTGTCGATTGTCTTGTTCACGAGGCCCCCTCAAGAAACATGTCGGCGCTATTCAGTTGCCAGCATAGATCGGTAGGCCAATTCGGCTTTATTCCGAATTCATTCACGAGTTCCGGGGAGAGGACTCGAACCCCTATAAACGGGACCAAAACCCGTTGTCCTGCCATTGAACGACCCCGGAGAGACGGCTACACGGTACTCAATTCCGTAGCCGTTTGCTTATTTGGTCACTAATCCCGCTAGCGTGTCGTCCGCTATGGGTTCACTTGTAAAACGTCGTCGTAAGCGGATGCGCAAAAAGAAGCACAAGAAGATGCTTCGTCGCACCCGCCACCAGCGCCGCAAGTAACCCGGTTTTCGCCCCTCGCCTTTGTAGTTATGAAGCGCGAGTGTGGGTGACAACGACGGTTGCTTCGCTTAACGCTTCATGAATGCGTGGATGCGCACCGTCTAACCACCAAGTTGCTCCGCTGCCTGCCAGCACTGGCATTTGCCCACTTGCTTCGCGAATGCGGTCACGCCACTGTGTAAGTCGAGGTTCTACTGCAATGGCTGCAGGTTCTAAATCATTTGGTCCGTCGTGGTTGGCCTGAAGTGAATCAAACGCTGTGTAGACAGCCGGAGTAGAGACACTAAACGGTGGCACCACGAGTGTGATCTCGCGAGCAACGAATGGCAGCGGCTCAAGTACTTCGCCAATTCCTGTTACGCGTGCGCGACTGCCGTGCATGCAGAACGGAATGTCTGCGCCAAGTCGTGAGGCTGCGATTAGGTCGGTGTAGCCAGCCCAGCGCAGTATGGCCGCAGCATCTGCTGATCCGCCGCCAAGTCCGCCACCATGGGGAATGTTCTTCTCAATGTGAACGTGCGCGGTCTTCCCGCAAAGTTGCAATGCGCGCTTCACAAGATTGTTGTCATCAGTTGGCACACCAGTTGCAAATGAACCGCTTACCGACATTCCCATTTCGCCTTCGGTGATGGTAAGCACATCGTGTAAATCAAGCGACACCATTTCGGCATCAATCAGATGAAAACCGTCTTCGCGCACGCCGGTGACTTTGAGCGACAGTGTGAGTTTCGCTGGAGCAATGATGTGGGTCATGTCAGGCTTCCTGAGTGGCGACACACAGTCTGCCCCAAGCAGCAACATCCAGCTCTTCAGCGCGCGACTCTGGTGAAACACCAGCTGCAGCAAATTGCGCTGGAGTAACCATGTTGGATAAACAACGTCGCAGCATTTTGCGGCGTTGACCAAAACCTGTGCGCACCAGTGCGAAGAGTTTTTGTGGGTCGACATTTTCAACGGCTGGCGTTGGTCTGCGGCGAATTTCCACCATTGCCGACGACACATTTGGTTTCGGCAAAAACACTGTTGCTGGAACATCGGCGGCAATAAATGCTTCTGCCCAGTACGCAATTTTTACGCTGACTGCCCCGTATGCGGGTGTGCGCGGTTTAGCAACGAAACGTTCGGCAACTTCTTTTTGCACCATGACAAGCAGGTGGTCAACTGCGGGTGCGCCATCAAGTAAGTCGGCAACAAGCGGAGTAGCAACGTTGTATGGCAGGTTGGCAATGACGTGCCACTTTGGTGAACTAGCAACGAGTGGGCGCCAGTCCAAATGCATCGCGTCGGCGTGCAATACCTCAACGTTTGGAAGGTGTTTTACGACTTCGCGCAACACCTCAACCACTCCGTTATCTATTTCGACGGCAACAATTGTTGCGCCGGTTTCGGCAAGAGCAAGCGTGAGCGATCCAAGGCCGGCGCCTATTTCAAGAACAAAATCGTTTGGTCCAACGTTTGCTAATCGTGCGATTTTGCGCACAGTGTTTGGATCAACAAGAAAGTTCTGACCAAAAGCTCTGCGCGGTGCAAGACCGTGCTTGGTAAGCAGGTGCGAAATGTCGTTGTGAGAATGCGTCACCAGGTGATCTTTACGGGAATTGGCGCATCAATGAGGTCGGCAAGTTGTGTGAACTGTGTGGAATTCAATTGCACAGTGATGCCGGCAGGAACACTTGATCCGAATGCACTCGTGCACTTCACCGAGCGACCATTGTTGATGTTGGTGATGGTCAGTTGAACTCCAACCGGTGTCATTGCAGAAAAGCACACAGGGTTTGATGAGTAGCCAAGTGCAGTAAACGTTGCTCGGCCCGTAATCGAGTTAGGGCTGGTTGCCGGGTAAGCAACTGCGGCAGAACCCGATGGGGCAATTGGCGGAGGTCCACCAAGAATGACTGACTCGGGAATTTCTTCTTCAACAACTGGGGGAATAGTGGTGGTGGTTGTGGAAGTTGTAGACGATGCGCCACCGGCCGCAAAAGAAAAAATGGTCAGTGCGAATAGCGTCAGGACGGAGAGTGCTCCAATTCGTCGACGCTCGTAAACCGAAAGAACCACTGTCTAAACGCTACGGAGCAATGCCGGGAAACGCAAGGTATGCGTTTCGTGTGGTGCTCTGCGCAAATTGCGCAACGGGTTCGCCGCGAAGGTCGGCAATGAATGTGCCAACAATTGGAACGAGCGCTGGTTGGTTTGGCTTTCCACGATGCGGAATAGGCGCAAGAAATGGCGCATCGGTTTCGAGCAACACGTGATCGATTGGGCACCACTGTGCTGCGCGACGAACATCATCAGCAGTTTTGAATGTAACGATTCCGCTGAAAGACAAGTACGCACCGCGCTCAACGCATGATCGTGCTTCTGTTTCGTCGCCAGTAAAGCAATGAAAGATGGTTCGTGCAGGAACGCCTTCGGCATCAAGCACGGCAAACGTGTCTTGCCACGCATTTCGTGTGTGAATCACAAGTGGAAGATCAAGCTCATTCGCTAACTGAATTTGTGCTGCAAATACTTCGCGTTGCACCGTTCGGTCGGAGTGGTCGTAGTAATAGTCGAGTCCGCATTCACCAATACCAACAACCTTGTTCGAGCTAAGAAACGGCTTAACGGTGTCGACCCCATTTTTTGCATCGTGCGGGTGCAGCCCAACGGTTGCCCACACGTTTTCGTGTTGTGCGGCAATAGCGATTGCTTGTTGCGTTGTTTCTGCGTCGGTGCCAATCACAATCATCTTGCTCACACCAGCTTCGCGAGCGGCTGCAATAGCGTTTACTTGACCGCCAGGAATGTTGTCTTCGTACACATGGCAATGAGTGTCGATCCACTCGAGTGTTGGACTCATGCGGTGAGACGAGGGAAGAGCGGCTGACCCTTCACCACTGTTGTGCCGCCTGTGTACTGACCCCACTTGGTGTCTGCATGAATGCGCAAGTCGGTGATGTTGCCGGTGAGACCAATGCGGTTCCAAATTTCTTGCGTGGTAGTTGGCAGAGCAGGGTTCGCAAGAATGGTGACAACGCGCAGCGCTTCAAGTGCATCGCCCATCACCGTGTTGAGCGCATCGCCAGGTTCCATCTTCCATGGTTCGTTGTCTTCAAGGTAGGAGTTTGTGGCGCTGATGAGTTTCCACGTTGCTTCAAGCGCCTTGCTTGGTTGCACGGCTGCCCATGCTTGTGACGTTTCTGCAACGGCTGTGGCTGCAATTGCTGCAAGCGGACTGTTTGCTGATGATGCAGGACCAATTCCACCGCACTTCTTTTCCACAACAGTTGCTACGCGTGCTGCCAAGTTGCCAAGGTTGTTCGCAAGGTCGCTATTGAAGAGTTTGATTAATCCTTCGTAACTGAAGTCGCCATCGTTGCCGTATGTGGTTTCGGCCAACACGTAATAACGGAAGCCATCAACACCAACCACGTCAATGAGATCGAGTGGGTTCACCACGTTGCCTGCGGTTTTGGCCATTTTTTCGCCATCAACAAGCAGCCATCCACCAACAGCCCAACCCTTAGGAGGCTCAATACCTGCGCTCATAAGCATGGCTGGCCAATACACGCAATGGAAACGAATGATGTCTTTGCCAATGAAGTGATAATCCACCGGCCAGTTTTCAGCGAATGCTTTGTCGTCGGTTCCGTAACCAATAGCCGTGATGTAGTTGGCCAGTGCGTCGAACCATACGTATGCAACATGCGATGAGTCCCACGGAAGTGGAATACCCCACGTGAGTGTTTTACGACTTACCGAGAAATCGTTTAGCCCGCCCTTAATGAAACCAATCACTTCGTTCATGCGGAAGCCAGGAGTAATTGCGTTCGGGTGATCTTCGTACCATTTCAACAAGCGATCTTCGAAACGTGACAGGCGGAAGAAGTAATTCTCTTCTTCAACGAACGTTGTTGGTTGCATGTGGATCGGGCATTTGCCCTCAATGAGTTCGTCTTCAACAAAATACGCTTCGCATGGAATGCAATACTGGCCGCGATACACATCCACTTCAATATCGCCTGCTTCGTAACAAGCCTGCAGTAGCTTCTTTACGCCAGCAGCATGTCGAGGTTCAGTAGTGCGAATGAAATCGTCGTGCGTAATGTTCAGGCGTTCCCAGGCTTGAGCGAACAGCGGGGCAATGGAGTCAGCAAACTCCTTTGGCGAAACCCCAGCGACGTCGGCTGCCTGCTGAATTTTCAGGCCGTGCTCGTCGGTGCCTGTAAGCAGGTGCACTTCTTCGCCAAGCAGGCGGTGCCAGCGTGAAACGGCGTCGGCCACGATGGTGGTGTACGCGTGACCCAAGTGCGGTTTGGCGTTGACGTAATAAATAGGGGTCGTCGCGCTGAACTTTGTCACGTATCCACACTAATAGTCTGACTGGGTGACTTTTGCCTTTGATTTAGCAACAGCAGTAACTAGTAACGGCAACGGCGTGTACTCGGGTGCAGTGCACGACGGTTGGGACATTCGCGGAAACGCAAATGGTGGATATGTGATGGCACTACTTGCAAACGCAATGCGCAGTGCAGCAAACAGACCAGATCCAATTTCAATCACGCTGCATTACCTCGCACCACTGCCACCTGGAGATTTTGAAATTCATACGCAGGTGGTGAAGCAGGGTCGCAGGTTCACCACGGTGAGCGCATCGATGATGTTTGGTGGTCGTGAAGCAGTGCGAGCAATTGGTGCGTTTAGTGAGGTTCCTGCAGTTGATGGTGCAATGCGTCATAACGGAACGCCACTGTGCGATCTGCCTTCGTATGAAGAATGCATGCGCCGAACTGCAGAAGGCGAAAACATTCCGCTTGCACTGATGAGCAAGTTAGATATGCGTCTGCACCCTGACGACCGCGGTTTCGCTATCGGTAAGCCCAATGGAGTCCCACGCATTCGCGGATGGTTTACATTTGCCGACAGTCGCCCAAACGACACGCTCTCTGTGTTGCTTGCTGCCGATGCATTTCCGCCACCGGTGTTTAACTTGCTTGTCGTTCCGGGTTGGGTGCCAACAGTGGAGTTCACCGTGCATATGCGGGCAATGCCTGCTCCTGGCCCATTGCGGTGTGAATTCAATGCAAAAGAAATTCAGGGCGGAATGTTTGAAGAAGACGGAATTATCTGGGACGAAAATGGAGTGCTTGTCGCGCAGTCGCGACAGATTGGCTTAGTCCCGCTCTGATCGTTATTTGATCATCAACGCAAGTTCGTATACCTTGCGCTTTGGTGCACCAAATTTGGCGGCTACTCGTGCGGCCGCATCTTTTTTACTGGCGCCAGCATTTAATTCATCGCGCAACGCTTGATTCAATTCATCATCGGTTGGTGGAGCAGGTGGCTTTGCACCTTCAAGAATGAGCACGTATTCACCGCGTGGTTCTTCAGACTTTGAGTGTTTATGCGCATCGTGCAATGTTCCGCGCCACATTTCTTCGTGCATCTTCGTTAACTCGCGGGCAAGAACAATTCGGCGTAACGAGCCACATGCAACTTCAAGGTCGGCAAGTGTGCGCTCAAGTCGGTGAGGTGCTTCGTACAACACCACGGTGCGTTGTTCGTCGACAAGTTGTGCAATGCGATCGCTTCGTTCGCCGCCACTGCGTGGAAGGAAGCCTTCGAATACAAATCGTGAAGTAGACAAACCACTCATGACCAGCGCCATGGTGAGCGCTGATGGTCCAGGAATAGACGACACGGTGATTCCTGCGAGTATTGCGGCTTTCACGAGTCGTTCGCCCGGGTCGCTGATGCCCGGAGTGCCAGCATCGCTGACCAACGCAACTTCAATTCCGCTCAGTAGTTTGCCCACCACTTCATCGCAGGCATCAAATTCGGTGTGTTCATTAATGACGATGTATTTCTTGCCCGAAATGCCGAGGTGTTGCAACAACATTCCCGTGCGGCGAGTGTCTTCACAGCACACCACATCGGCTGCTTGCAGTGCTTCAACTGCGCGAGGTGAAATGTCGCTTAAGTTGCCAATTGGTGTTGCCACCAACGTGAGTGTTCCCGAAGTCATGTGTTTCTCACTTCAATCACATCGCCAACCTTAAGGTTCCAGCGCTCAAATGAACCAGCACCGGCTTCAACAACAGTCTTGCAGCGGCTCACTGGTGCAGAAATACGGAGCGGCTTTATTCGTTCTGTCTTGATCACCGTTCCGAGAGCATCCAAATACGCAACATCTAGTGGCACTTTCACGCCAACGGTATGAATCCATTTGCACTGGGTAATCACCATTGCGTTTTCAACTGATGTGCGGCCAATGAGACCTTTACGACGCGACTGTGGAGTGTCGGCAACATCGGCGCTGGCTAATACATCTCCCGAGCGCATCAGCCATGCTGCACGAAACTCGGTGTTCATCGTTGCCTAGCTGTTGTGGCGAATTTCGAGCACGTCGCCGTCGACCACTTCGTAGTCTTTGCCTTCAACGCGAATCTTGCCCACATCTTTAGCTTTGTTCCACGAACCAATTTCAAGTAGTTCGTCCCATGCAATCACGTCGGCGCGTATGAATCCGCGTTGCAAGTCGGAGTGAATCTTTCCTGCGCACTCGGGTGCTTTTGCACCGGCGTTGAAGGTCCATGCGCGAGTTTCTTTTTCACCTGTTGTGAAATACGTGCGTAAACCAAGCAGGTGATATGCCGAGCGAATCATGCGGGGTAGTGCACCTTCACCAAGGCCAAGTGCTTCAAGCATGTCAATGCGATCTTGTCCGGTGAGTTGAGCCGCTTCGGCTTCAAGCTGCACGCTCATGCCCAACACTTCAATGTTGTGTTCGCTTGCCGAACCTGGAGGCGCAAGCTCTGCGCGAACGCGTGCTTCCATTTCAGGAATGGTGTCAAGAGCATCTTCGGCAACGTTGACCACTGCAAGAACTTGACGCGTGGTGAGCAAGAAGTGTGGAGCAAGAAGCTCGAGGTCGTCTTTACTTAAACCTGCGCGATACAGCGGGCGACCTTCTGCAAGGTGAGCCTGTGCGCGTTCAAGTGCGCCCATTTCATCGCCGAGCGACTTGTCCATGCGCGCTGCTTTTTGCGCACGATTGATTCGTGTCTCCACGGTTTCCAAGTCAGCGAGTGCAAGTTCAATTTCAACAACGCGTAAATGTTCAAGTGGGTCGGACGGACCAGGAATGTCGTCGTCGACAAATGCGCGAAGTACAAACACGATTGCATCGACTTCGCGAATGTTGGCAAGAAACTTGTTGCCAAGTCCTTCACCTTTGCTTGCACCTTCAACGAGTCCACCGATGTCAACCACTTCGACAGTTGCGTAAACGGTGCGTTGCGTCTTCGACATTTCAGCAAGTGCTTCAAGACGTGGGTCGAGCACTTTGGCCACACCGATGTTTGGGTCCTTCGTGGCAAATGGGTATGGGGCTGCCAAAGCGGCACCGTTCGTGAGTGCGTTGTATAAAGATGACTTGCCGGCATTGGGCAAGCCGACGAGGCCAAAGCGTTCCATAAGAGATAGTCACGCTATCTGTGAGCCCGATGTGGCATGGGGTTTAGTAATTGTTACTATGGCGGTAGTAGTAATTCCCCAACCGCTCAGGGAGCCCATTGTGACTGCATTTGACCTCGATCTCAGCAAGTACTCCCTTGGCTGGAGCGACGAAGCCGAGTATGCCTTCAAGCCTGAAAAGGGTTTGAACAAGCAAGTAATCGAACAGATCTCGTGGTGGAAGGGTGAACCAAAGTGGATGCGCGACTTGCGTTTGCGCTCGCTACAAACATTTGAGCGCAAGCCAATGGCTCCGTGGTTCGATGTGAACATGCCAGACCTCGACTTCCAAGACATCTTTTATTACTTGAAGCCAGCAACTGCTCAGACCGATGAGTGGGAAGACTTGCCAGAGCAAATGAAGAAGACGTACGAAAAGCTTGGCATTCCAGAAGCCGAGCGCAAGTACCTTGCCGGCGTTACATCGCAGTACGACTCGGAAGTGGTGTATCACCGCAACCGTATTGAGTTGGAAGAGCAAGGCATCTTGTTCTGCGACATGGACACCGCACTTCGCGAATACCCAGACTTGGTGAAGCAGTACTTCGGCTCAGTTATTCCAATGGGCGACAACAAGTTCAGCGCGCTCAACACTTCGGTGTGGTCGGGCGGCTCGTTCATTTATGTTCCACCAGGCGTGGAATGCGAAATGCCATTGCAGGCGTACTTCCGCATTAACAGCGAAAACGCCGGCCAGTTTGAGCGCACGCTCATCATTGCTGACGAAGGTTCAAAAGTTCACTACATCGAAGGTTGCTCTGCACCGGTTTACACCAACGACTCGTTGCACTCTGCTGTTGTGGAAATCATCGTGAAGCCAAGCGCGCACGTTACATACACCACTATTCAGAACTGGTCACCAAACGTGTACAACTTGGTTACCAAGCGTGCGCGTGTTGAAGCAGAAGGTCACATGGAGTGGATCGATGGCAACATTGGTTCCAAGCTGACCATGAAGTACCCAAGCGTGTATCTCATGGGACCAAAAGCAACCGGTGAAGTGTTGTCGGTTGCTTATGCAGGCGCTGGTCAGCATCAAGACGCCGGCGCAAAAATGGTGCACGCTGCACCAGAGACTTCGTCGAAGATTGTGTCGAAGTCCATTTCGAAAGATGCTGGCATCACTACCTATCGCGGACTCGTGCGCATTGAAGAAGGCGCAACCAATTGCAAGAGCCACGTACAGTGCGACGCGCTCATCTTGGACGATCAGTCAGAAAGCCGCACCTTCCCGTACATGGAAGTGGGCGAGCGCGATGCACAAATTGGTCACGAAGCAACTGTGTCCAAAATTGCAGACGAGCAGTTGTTCTATTTGATGAGCCGTGGTCTTACTCAGGAACAGGCAATGGGCATGGTGGTGAACGGCTTTATCGAGCCTGTAACCCGCACATTGCCAATGGAATACGCCGTTGAGTGGAGCCGCCTCATTGAGTTGCAAATGGAAGGCTCGGTTGGCTGAGTAACACCAGCTTTTCACCGAGATACTGAAGTTATGTCCATGAGGTCGGAGTGCAAGAACTTTGAAAGCCGCACGTATGCAAGCGGTGACACAGTTCGAAAGTGCAACCTCGACTTAGCGCCAGATGCACCATGGCGTTGCCCAGAGAATTGTGAAAAGTACGAGCCACGCATGGCCGATGTTGCTTGGGCTCACGGGTCACTCGTTCCACCGGCAACTCCTGTAGCGCCAGCAAGTTTGGACGATGGAACTGCGGCTGCAGTGTTGGACGAAGCCGAAGCAATTATCAATGCTGTGTTTGGCGAAGTAGTTGCCGACATGAACGACAAGCGCAAAAACAAGAAGAAACTTCGCGATAAGAAAAAGAAGAAAGATAAATGATCACCGCACTCGCACTCCCCAGCACAGAAGAAGAGATTTGGCGCTACAGCCGCATTAACGAACTCGACATGTCGAAGTTCGCTAGCGGCAAGCTGACGACAACCGTTGAAGGCGGCGAAGGCGTACAACTAACAGGTGCTGCTGCAGCCGCGCTCGTTGGTGCTGGCATGCATGTGCAACCAGACGTGTTTGCGCAGTTGAACACCGACACTCCTGATGTCATTGCCTTGCAAATTGGTAAGAACAAAGTGCACACGCAGACCGTGGTTATTACCCATTCGGTAGACAAGTCGGGTGTTGTTGCGTACCCACGTTTGGTTATTGACGCGGCGGAGAACAGCGAAATCATTGTTGTCGAGCGATTCACTTCTGCCGACAATGTGTATTCACTTGTTGTTCCTGTTGTTGAAGTTCATGCCGCACAATCTGCGCGCGTGACCTACTTGGCAATTAACGAACTTGGTAAGGACACCTGGCAAATTGGTCATCAGGTTGCAGTGGGCGAGCGCGACAGCAACGTGCGTTTATTCACCGTTGCACTAGGTGGCGATTATGCGCGCATGCGTGCTGAAGTTCGTCTTGTTGGCCAGGGTGCAAGTGCACAGCAAACCGCGTTGTACTTTGCCGACGGCACACAGATGCACGACTTCCGTACGTTGCAGTCGCACGAAGCCCCACGTACACACAGTGACCTGTTGTTTAAGGGCGCAGTGAAGGACACGTCGAAGAGCGTGTACACCGGGCTCATCAAGATCACCGAAAACGGCACGAAAACCGAAGCATTCCAGACCAATCGCACACTTACGTTGTCGCGTGGTGCATGGGCAGAAAGCGTGCCAAACCTAGAGATTGAAACCAACGACGTGAAGTGCAGTCACGCCAGCACGGTTGGGCCAATTGATGACGATCAGCGCTTCTACTTGGAAAGCCGCGGAGTACCGCCAGAAATTGCTGAGCGCCTCGTGGTGTTCGGCTTCTTTGACGAAGTAATTGATCGACTTCCACAGTCCGAATTCCTCGCAGGTATTCGCGACAAAGTGATTGCAAAATTGGGAGGCACAAAATGAGTGCAGTTGCCGTATGCAAGCTTTCCGAAATTGAATCGGGCAAAGTTCGCAAGTTCAACGTTGATGGTCGTGCAATCGCCGTCGTTCGCATTGACGATGCCGTGTACGCAATTGGCGACCGCTGTAGCCACGCCGATGTTTCGCTTTCAGATGGCGATGTACTGTGCGATTCAAAAGAGCTTGAGTGCATTAAGCACGGAAGCGCCTTCAGCCTTGTAACAGGTGTTCCAAACACGCTTCCAGCAACACAGCCAGTACCGGTGTACGAAGCAAGTGTTGTTAATGGTGAAGTGATGATCTCGGTAGGAGAAGCTAAATGAGCACACTTGAAATTCGCGATCTGCAGGTTTCGGTTGGTGGAACACAAATTCTCAATGGCATCACACTCACCATTAACAGTGGCGAAGTGCATGCAGTCATGGGTCCGAACGGCGCTGGCAAGTCAACGTTGTCTGCCGCAATCATGGGCAAGCCTGGTTATGAAGTAACGGGTGGCTCAGTGAAGCTCGATGGTCAAGATGTGTTGGCAATGCCAACGTGGCAGCGTGCAGTTGCTGGTTTGCATCTGGTGATGCAGTATCCAACCGAAGTGCCTGGCGTGAAACTCAGCGAAGTATTGAGCGAAGCTCTCTCTGCTCGCCATGCAACGTTGCCAAACCTGAACAAGACCATCAATGAAGAAGCAGCGCGGATCAGTTTTGATAGTGAACTGGTGAATCGTGCCGTCAACGTGGACTTCTCCGGTGGCGAAAAGAAGCGCAACGAAACGTTGCAACTTGCTGTGTTGAAACCAAAGATTGCAATTCTGGACGAGTTGGACTCGGGACTTGACATTGACGCATTGCGCGACTGTGCAAAGCGCGTTGAAGACGCCACCAACGAAACCGGTATGGGCGCTTTGGTCATTACGCACTACAGCCGTTTGTTTGAAGAACTAAAGCCTGACTTCGTGCACATTTTGGCAAAGGGCCGCATCGTGAAGAGCGGCGGGCCAGAGTTGGCCGACGAACTTGAGCGCGACGGCTACGCCGCGTATGCAGAAGTGGCAAACTAACTGTTGATGACCGCGGGATGGGTTGAACAGAACAATTCGCTGTACCGCAAGTTTGAGTTTTCAACTTTTCGCGAAGCCTTTGCGTTCATGACCAAGGTCGCTGAATTGGCAGAAGAGCAAGACCACCATCCCG
>CANKVI010000022.1 GCA_947487095.1 Acidimicrobiaceae bacterium
GAACTTGCTCATGACGCAAAGATCGGATGTGAGTCTGCAGATCTCACTGTCGATGCTTACGCTCGCTATGTTTCTGCACTGGGAAGGGAATTGATTCCGCTCAGCGGATTGGTGGAAGAACAACGCCGCTCAAAGAGCGAAGCGGAAATTGAGCGCATCGCCTTTGCTGCTCATGCTGCAGACAAAGCTTTGGCTGATGCTCGCGATCTTTTGGTGCGGTCAATGAATGAGCCCATTACTGAGCGAGACGTGCGAGATGAGTTGGAGTATCGGATGCGTCGGTACGGCGCAGACGGGCCGAGTTACGAAACGATTGTGGCCACTGGTGCCAATGCAGCGCGGCCTCATCATCGGCCAACTGATCAACAGTTGACTGAAGGGGATTCGGTGGTGATTGATGTCGGTGGATTAGTTGATGGCTATCACTCTGATATGACCCGAACGTATTTGTTGGGTGAGGTTGATCCGGTGCTGCAGACCATGCTCGATGTTGTGACTGAAGCGCAATCACGCGGAGTTGCCGCCGTTCGCGCAGGAGAATTGCCGAGCGAGATAGATCGCATCGGTCGGACCTTCATTACGGAAGCAGGGTTCGGTACAGAATTCGTGCATGGCACAGGTCATGGCGTAGGCATGAACATTCATGAGTCACCTTGGCTTCGTGCGCAATCCAATGAGCCATTGCGCGATGGAGAGGTGGTGACTGTGGAGCCTGGCGTCTATCGTGTAGGTCTCGGTGGCGTGCGAATTGAGGATTTACTCCTTGTACGCGCAGCCGGAAGTACAACTCTTACCCACACCCCGAAGGACAGCCTGTGCCTGCAATCTCGACAAACGATCTAAAGAACGGAATTACCCTCAACCTGGACGGCACCTTGTACACGGTGGTGGAATTCCAGCACGTGAAGCCTGGTAAGGGTGGTGCATTCGTTCGTTCGAAGTTGCGCAATTTGCGTAGCAACAACATGCTCGAAAAAACGTTCAATGCTGGCGTGAAGGTGGAGCAGGCAATCCTCGAAAAAAGCGACATGCAGTTCTTGTACAAGGATGGCGAAGAGTATGTGTTCATGGATCAGTCGTCATACGATCAGGTGAACATCAAGCCTTCTGCGCTTGGTGAAGCTGCTGATTACCTGATTGAAAATGCCGTAGCGATTATTGCAACTTATGAGGGCGAAATCGTGAGTGTTGAAATTCCTGCTTCGGTGGAATTGGAAATTGCACTTACTGAGCCTGGAATTCAGGGTGACCGTGTGTCAGGTGCTCGTAAGCCTGCAACATTGCAGACAGGAAAAGTTATTCAGGTTCCACTGTTCGTCAACATTGGTGACCGCGTCAAAGTCGACACGCGTAGTGGCGACTACATTACGCGCGTTTGACCATGTCAACCGCCCGACCTTCCCGCTCGGCGGGTAACGATGCTCGCTCCGATGCGCGCGAACGTGCATTGCACTTGCTGTATGAAGCCCATGCCAAGAGTGCATCAGGTACATCAGTAGTCGAATCGCAAGTATTGGCTGTCGACGATTTGGTGCTCGAAATTGTTACGGGTGTCGATGGTGTTACTGCTAAAGCGGACGAGATCATTGCAGAAAATGCAATTGGTTGGACGCTGGCTCGGATGCCAGTGATTGACCTCATTGTGTTACGCATCGCGATTTTTGAATTGATGTCACGTCCAGATGTGCCTACCGCGGTGATTTTGAATGAAGCAGTTGAACTTGCTAAGACTTTCTCAACAGATGAGTCAGGGCGTTTCGTGAACGGTATTTTGTCAACAATTGCCAAAAAGGTTCGCCTATAAAAAGAAGTGTTTCTGCATCCACCGTTGGGGTGTGGTGCATGGTGGCGTTGTACGCGCTGTATTTTTCTGTACGTACCGTAGGTGTTCACAACGGTCTAGGAACTTCGGCGTATGACTTTGGTCTGTATGACCAGGGAATTTGGTTGATGTCTCGCGGTCATTCTCCATTTGTCACATTGATGGGTCGCAATCTTTTTGGTGATCATTCTTCTTTCGTTCTGGTGTTATTAATTCCGTTGTATTGGATCTTCTCTTCAACGTCGTTGCTGTTTGTTGTTCAGTCGATCGTTGTGGCGATTGGTGCGCTTCCGGTGTATTGGTTTTCGCGACAAAGATTACGAAGCGAGCCGCTAGCAGCAGCCATGTCTGGGGTGTACTTGTTGCACCCGTCAATTGGCTGGACCAACCTAGAAAATTTCCATCCAGATGCCGCGTTAGGGACCCTCGTTGCTTTTGCAATTTGGGCTATGTACGCGGGGAAGTGGCGTTGGTACTGGGTGGCTGTTGTGTTGGCACTTTCCGTGAAGGAAGACGTTGCTTTTGTCTTGGCACCGCTTGGGATATGGGTTGCATTGAAGGCCGACAAGAAGCGTGGTCTGATCACCAGCCTGGCTTCTCTTGCGACCATGGCGTTGATGTTCCTTGTGGTGATGCGTGGCTTCACGGGAGTGGCCTTTAGAAATTCATGGCGAATTCCTTTCGGCGGGCTGGGTGGTTTGCTGAAAACTACGTTCACCAAGCCGACCAAGCTGATCGCGTACTTATGGAGCGAAGATCGTCCTGCATACGTATGGCAGATGCTCGCACCAGTTGGATTCCTCTTCCTGTACGAGCCAAGTCTTGCGCTCGTCGGCTTTGTCATGCTGGCATCAAACGTTGTCAGTACGTTTTGGTATCAGCATCAAATTCACTATCACTATTCCATCATCATTGTTCCGTGCATCGTGATGGGAACGGTGTGGGCACTTGGCAAGTTTTCTCGTCCAGCACGTAGGTGGGCGAGTGCGTGCATCGTTGTGTCGTCGCTCGTGTGCGGTTATCTCTGGTCGCCAATGCCACTTGCACGAACCACAACCACATCATGGACATCGCAAATGCCGCCAGTAGTTGCCGCTCGCGAATCCATCAGTCGTGTGCCAGATGATGCGGTTGTTGCTGCGTATCACTCGCTCACTGCGCACATGGCGCGGAGAGTCACCATTTATTCATTCCCGAATCCCTTCACAAGGAACTTGTATGGGCCGGACGTCTTTGCTGGTGGCGACCGACTGCCCGGAGCAGATGCAGTTGAATACGTGATCTTGCCAGTACGACTGGACGACGAAGCCCAAAAAGTCTGGGACGTCGAGAAAGACCGATTCCGTGTCGTTGACGAAAATGCTTGGTGGGTGGTGTACCAGCGCAACTAATTTCGCTTCTTAGATTGCTGCTTCTCTTATTACTGCTATGGTGAAGGCGTCGTTAATTGAACCCCGTGAGGTTCAAACGAGAGGGATAGATGAATCAGGTACCAAATCGCGCGTCAGGTAAGGCCGTCATGTCTGGCCCCGACGTCAGTAGGGCAATCAGTCGCATTGCTCACGAAATTGTCGAACGCAATCACGGTGCCCACAATGTTGTGCTTGTTGGCTTGCAACGCGGTGGGACGTGGATTGCAGATGTGCTTGCAGAGCGAATCGCGCAGATTGAACCCAACCTTGTCGTTCCGAATGGATCGCTTGATGTTTCAATGCACCGCGACGACATTGGGTTACGTCCAATTGTTCCTGGGGCAATTAGCAACATTCCGTTTGATATCAATGGTGCCGTTGTGGTGCTGGTTGACGATGTGTTGTACACAGGTCGCACCGTGCGTGCGGCACTTGAGGGACTGAACAATTTCGGTCGACCTCAAGCTGTGCAACTTGCAGTGATTGTGGATCGTGGGCACCGTGAGCTGCCTATTCGCCCCGACTTTGTAGGCAAAAACATTCCAACTCAAGCAACCGACGAAGTTGAGGTTTCTGCAGACGGTGTGATGATTACGGCGGTGGGGTCGTGAAGCACTTTCGGTCAATTGACGAACTTGGCAAAGAGGGTTTACTCAGGTTGCTTGACAGCACCGACCAAATGGCCGAGATCAATCGTCGCCCCATACCTAAAGTCCCGGCTTTGCGTGGCAAGACCGTGGTCAGTTTGTTCTTTGAGGATTCAACGCGTACCCGTTTGAGTTTTGAAACAGCAGCCAAGCGGTTGTCGGCAGAGACAATGACCTTCAGTGTCTCTACGAGCAGTGTGAACAAGGGTGAAAGCCTGCGTGACACAATCGAGACCATCACTGACATGGGCGTGCACGCCTTTGTTGTTCGCCACAAGTCGGCTGGAGTTCCATGGCAAATTGCGCAGTGGACAAATGCCTCCATCATCAATGCGGGCGATGGTGCTCATCAGCATCCAACTCAAGCGCTCGTGGATTGTTACACAGTTCGTGAGGCTATTGGTCGTCAATCATTTGATGGGTTAAACGTCACCATTGTTGGCGACATTAAACACAGCAGAGTTGCACGCAGCAATATTGCCGCATTCACCATGCTTGGTGCGCAGGTCACACTCGTTGCACCGCCAACACTGATGCCTGCCCATACCGATCAGTGGCCAGTTCGTGTGTCGCACTCGTTGGACGAAGTGCTTGCATCGACAGACGTGTTGTATATGTTGCGCTTGCAAAGTGAGCGCATGGACCAAGGACTGATTCCCAACCTCGGTGAATATGGAAACCGTTTTGGGCTAACTGACGTGCGCGCGCAGAGGTTGCAATCGTCGGCGGTAGTGATGCATCCAGGTCCGATGAACCGAGGTGTCGAAATGCACGTTGATCCTGCTGACTTGCCGAACTCACTGATCCATAAGCAGGTCGCCAATGGTGTGTCTGTTCGCATGGCAGTGCTCTTTGATGTTCTAGCGCGAGGTGCTGAAGTGAATTCGTTGAAGGAAGAGGTTGTGGCATGAGCGTGATCATTTCGGGAGCAACGGTGTTGACAGAAAGTGGCGAGCAGCGACTTGACGTACGAATTGATAAAGGGGTGATCTCAGATTTGTCTGTGTCTATTGCGTCGTCTGGCGATGATGTTGTTTTGAGTGCGCAAGGATGCCACGTGTTGCCTGGGTTCGTCGATCTGCATACGCATTTGCGCGAACCAGGCAAAGAAGATTCTGAAACTATTGAAACTGGGAGTCGCGCTGGCGCGAAGGGTGGGTACACCGCACTTGTCGCAATGCCGAATACCACTCCCGCACAAGACTCCATTCCCATCATTGAATTTGTTCGCGCGCAGGGACGCAGAGCTGGATTAGTTGAAGTGGTTCCCAGTGGTTGCATCACTGTTGGTCGAGCGGGTGTTGCACTTGCACCATTGGCCGACTTGGCTCGCAACGGAGTGAAGATTTTCACTGATGATGGCTCTGGAGTGCAAGACCCAGCCATCATGCGTCGCGCAATGGAGTACTCGCGCGAATTGGGAATCACGCTCGCCCAACACTGCGAGGTGTCAGCGCTTACTGCTGGGGCAGTGATGAACGAATGTTCATGCTCGAGTGAAATGGGTGTTCCAGGTTGGCCAGCACTCGCCGAAGAACTCATGGTGCATCGCGATATCGAACTAGCCAAACTCACTGGTGCGCGTATTCACTTTTTGCATCTATCAACTGCGGGGAGCGTGCACTTGGTGCGCGAAGCTAAGAAGGCGGGACTACCAATCACGGCGGAAGTCACGCCTCATCATCTCTCGCTGACTGAAGAATTGCTGAGATCATTTGACTCCACATTTAAGGTGAATCCGCCGTTACGTTCGGCTGCAGACATCGAAGCCCTAAAGGAAGGTTTGCTGGACGGCACAATCGACGCTGTTGCAACCGATCATGCTCCGCATGTGAAGCGAGACAAAGAGTTGCCGCTAGATCAAGCGCCACCCGGAATGCTCGGGCTTGAAACGGCACTCGGCGTTGTGCTTTCCACTGTGCCGATGTCGGCTACACAACTGGCCACCGTCATGTCCACCAATCCCGCACGAATTGCAGGCCTGTCAGATCGTCACGGAATGCTTGCTGCAGTCGGCAGACCTGCCAACCTGTGTGTCGTGGATCTTGGCGCACAATGGAGTGTTGACCCACAGCAACTAGCCAGCAAGAGTACGAATACTCCCTTTGTAGGACGCACACTTCGTGGCAAAGTAAGGCACACGATTTTTGAAGGGGTAGTAGTGGTGAATGAAGGTGTGGCGCAGCGATGAGCATTCGTGAGGGTCAATTGGTGCTGCGTGACGGTTCGGTTTTTGAAGGCGAACTCATCGGTGCGGTAAGTGCGGGTGGATTGTCAAGTGGTGAAGTGGTGTTTCATACTGGACTCACCGGTTACCAGGAGGTCATTTCTGATCCTTCCTATGCGGGTCAGATCATCACGTTTACGACGCCGCACATTGGCAACTACGGAACGACGCCTCTTGATAATGAGGCGACGAAGGTGCATGCTCGTGGTGTCATCGTTCGTGAAGAGGCTCGTCGCGAAAGTAATTGGCGAAGCAATCTTTCATTGAATTCCTACCTAGCAAAAATGGGTGTAAGTGGAATCGCCGGTATTGATACACGTCGACTTACTCGCATTTTGCGCGACACGGGCGCAATGCCAGGTGCATTCGGTTCAGCAGATCACGCCACGCTGTTGGCGGCAGCAGGTAGTGAAGTGGGGACTACTGGAGTGCAGTTGGTCGAACAGGTGACAACGAAGTCTGCCTATGTTGTTGGTTCTGGCCATTACAAAGTGGTTGCGTACGACTTTGGAATTAAGTCAACAATTCTTCGCTGCCTCAGCGACATCGCCACCGTAACTGTGGTGCCTGCCTCAACAAGTGCAGATGAAGTCCGCGCATTGTCACCTCATGGGGTGTTTCTTTCGAATGGACCGGGAGATCCTGAGGCTGTTGTCGGTGCTCCTGAACATATTCGTTCGCTAGTGGATGGAGGCATGCCAGTGTTTGGCATTTGTCTTGGGCACCAACTCTTGACGCTGGCTCTCGGAGGAACCACATTCAAACTTCCATTCGGCCATCATGGCGCAAATCATCCTGTTCGCAATTTGCGCACTGGCAGTGTCGAGATCACCAGCCAAAACCACAACTTCTGTGTAGATGCAGATTCATTAAGCGGAATTGCCGACATTACGCACACCAACTTGAATGACCTCACCAATGAAGGCATGTCAGTGCGTGATTCACGTGCATTCAGCGTGCAATATCACCCAGAAGCCGGACCCGGTCCGCATGATTCGCGGTATCTCTTTAATGAGTTTCGTCAACTGCTGGAGGCGAAATAATGCCACGGCGCAATGATTTGAAATCCATTTTGATTATTGGCTCCGGCCCAATCGTCATTGGCCAGGCGTGCGAATTTGATTATTCAGGAACACAAGCATGTCGCGTATTGAAAGAAGAGGGCTACCGAGTCATTTTGGCGAACTCCAATCCTGCAACCATCATGACCGACCCCGACTTTGCTGATCGAACCTATATCGAACCACTGACACCAGAAGTTCTAGAGGCAATCATCGAACGCGAAAAGCCTGACGCGGTGTTGCCAACACTGGGCGGGCAAACGGCATTGAATCTCGCGATGGCGTTATTCGAAAAAGGCGTTGTCGGAGTTCCAGGCAAACCAGAACTTATTGGCGCCAATGCTGAAGCTATTGCCACAGCCGAAGATCGCGAGAAGTTCAAAATAGCCATGCTCGAAATCGGGTTGAAGGTTCCGCAAAGTGGCATTGCTCGCAGTATTGATGAAGCAGAAGCGGTGCGGCAAGAAATTGGTCTGCCACTCATTGTTCGCCCTGCATACATTCTTGGCGGAAGAGGAATGGGAATTGCGCACACGCCAGAGGAGTTCCGACTGGTGGTGGCAACAGGAATTTCTGCAAGCCCAATTGGTGAAGTGCTGATTGAGAAGTCGATCGCAGGCTGGAAAGAATACGAACTAGAAGTAATGCGCGATCGCGCAGATAACTGCGTCATCATTTGTTCAATTGAAAACGTCGACCCAATGGGAGTGCACACGGGTGACTCAATCACCGTTGCGCCTGCCATGACGCTTTCCGATGTGGAATATCAGGAAATGCGTGACGCGGCATTTGCATGTATCCGCCGTGTAGGTGTGGAAACGGGTGGATCGAATGTTCAGTTCGCAGTGAACCCTGAAAACGGCGACCAATTTGTCATTGAGATGAATCCTCGCGTATCAAGGTCGTCGGCTTTGGCATCGAAAGCAACAGGATTTCCCATTGCCAAGATTGCTGCAAAACTTGCCGTCGGGTACACGCTGGACGAAATATCAAACGACATCACGAAGAAGACACCTGCAAGTTTTGAACCAACAATTGATTACGTGGTAACCAAGATTCCACGCTGGGCATTTGAAAAGTTCCCAGGAACCAGCGGCATCCTTGGCACGCAAATGCAGAGCGTCGGCGAAGCAATGTCTATTGGACGAACATTTACTGAAAGCCTGCAGAAGGCATTGCGTTCACTAGAAAACGGACGCATGGGTCTGAACTGCGATCCAGCCGAACTTAATTATCGCTCAATGAGCGACGAAGAGGTGCTTGCAGCAACTGGTGTCCCAACGCCAGAGCGACTGTTCCTTGTGGGCGAAGCGATCTTCCGTGGAATAAACCTTGAACGCATTTACGAAGAATGCAAGATCGATCACTGGTTCCTTGATCAAATGTTGATGATTGTGGAGGAGCGCCGTGCGTTGAGCAATACCACGATGTCTGCACTGACTGTTCGTCAGTGGCGCCGAGCAAAGCGTCTTGGTTTCTCCGATGCACAACTTGCATTTATTTGGTCGGTTGATGAAAACGATGTTCGCCTGGCTCGCATCGCGGCAGGAGTGATTCCGACATATAAAGCCGTAGACACCTGCAGTGCCGAGTTCGCTGCACAAACTCCGTATCACTATTCAACATATGAAGATGAGAACGAGGTTCGTCCTTCAGCGAAGCAACGCGTCATCATTTTGGGAAGTGGCCCGAACCGCATTGGTCAAGGAATTGAATTTGACTACTGCTGTGTGCACGCAAGTTTTGCTCTGCGCGATGCTGGTTTCGAAACGGTCATGATCAATTGCAACCCAGAGACAGTGTCAACTGACTACGACACTTCTGATCGCTTGTACTTCGAACCGCTTACCCGTGAAGACGTGATGAACGTCATCCAGGCCGAAATCAAAGCCTCAACAACTCCACCACGCGTAATTGTGAGTCTTGGTGGTCAGACACCGTTGAAGTTGGCTAACTACATTCCTGCGGAACTCATTGCCGGCACGTCACCTGCATCCATCGATCTTGCGGAAGATCGCAAGAAGTGGAGCGCATTGTGCGAGGAATTGAAAATTTCACAACCACCTGGCGGCACCGCACTCACCTTTGACGAAGCAAAAGCAATCGCCTCACGCATTGGCTATCCGGTCTTAGTTCGTCCGAGCTACGTGCTTGGTGGCCGAGCCATGCAAATTGTCCACGATGAAGCGCACTTGCAACGCGCAATGAATGAACTTGCCGCCGCTGGAACTTTAGGTAGAGAAGGTGGTTTGTCTGCTGAACGCCCCGTACTGATTGATCGCTTCCTCGATGACGCAACCGAAATTGATGTTGATGCAATTCGCGATGCCAGTGGAGAAGTGCTGATTGGCGGCGTTATGGAACACGTTGAGGAAGCCGGCGTGCACTCAGGGGATTCCGCTTGTGCAATTCCTCCTCCAACGCTTGAGCCGTGGGTAATTGAAGCCGTTGAGTCGTACACACGAGTGATCGCCAATGCGCTCGATGTGAAGGGCTTGCTCAACGTGCAGTTCGCTGTCGCAGGTTCAACGGTGTATGTCATTGAGGCCAACCCGCGCGCCAGTCGTACGGTTCCCTTCGTTGCTAAAGCAACAGGCGTTCCGTTGGCGAAAGTTGCAAGTCGCGTCATGTTGGGAGCAACGCTTGCCGAACTACGCACTGAAGGATTGCTGAAGCCACCGACCAACTTCGGTCATGTATCAGTGAAGGAAGCAGTACTTCCGTTCAATCGGTTCCCAGGAGTAGACACTGCGCTCGGACCAGAAATGCGTTCAACTGGCGAAGTGATGGGTATCGACAGCACCTTTGGTCGCGCATTCATTAAGGCTGAAACGGCTGCAGGGACCACATTGCCAACGTCGGGAATGGTGTTTCTGTCACTCAACGATAAGGACAAACCGAGTGGCCTCGTTGTTGCAAAGAGATTGCGAGAACTAGGTCTGGGCATTGCAGCAACATCTGGAACTGCCGACTATCTCTCACGCTTTGGGTATCCAGTCGACCGAGTGGTGGGCAAAGTTTCCGAGCAGTCACATGGAAGCATCGCTGATGATGCAGTGAATCTCATCGAACGTGGAGAAATTGAATTTGTCATTAACACGCCGCGAGGTCGTGGTGCACACTCTGATGGTGAAGCAATTCGCAAAGCAGCAAATATTTGGCGAGTTTCATCGGTTACCACCATCAATGCAGCACTTGCAGCAGTACAGGGTTTGGCCGAACAAAAGTTGGAACCACTCACCGTCAAGTCTCTGCAGGAGTATCACGGTAGGTGAGTAAGTCATCGGGAGTTTCGAACAGCGTGACGCGCGTTGGGTCGGTTGAGTTGAAATCTCCCGTGATGAATGCTTCGGGAACGGCGGGTCACGGCACAGAGTTGCATCGTTATGTCGATTTAAGTTCGCTTGGTGCCTTCGTTGTGAAGTCACTTGCACCGTTTGAATGGGCGGGTAATGCATCGCCGCGTCTTTCGCCAACTGCGGGTGGCATGTTGAACGCAGTCGGTTTGCAAGGGCCGGGCATCGATTACTGGATTGCTCACGACCTGCCGAAACTGCTTGACGTTGGCGCAAACATTGTGGTCAGCATTTGGGGTTTTGGTGTTGACGATTACGCGCATGCCGCACACATGCTTCGGCCAGTTGCGCAACATCTTTCGGCACTCGAAATTAATTTGTCGTGTCCGAATACCAAGGCTGCAACTGACAGTGCTGCACGGCACGCCATATTTGCTCACGAGCCACAACTCGTGGAAGAAATTGTGAAGGCGTCGCATATCGAGGGAGTTCCAGCGTGGGCAAAACTCAGCCCAAACACGCACCTCGTAATTGAGGGCGCTCGTGCGGCTCAACGCGGCGGAGCGCAGGCAGTTACTTTGATCAATACTGCACTCGGCATGTCGATGAACCCAACTACGGGGTTGCCCTCACTTGGCAATGGTGGCGGCGGGCTATCGGGTCGTTCGGTTCACCCCATTGCGGTGCGCGCTATTTATGAAGTGGCGGCCAATGTTCCCGATCTGCCAATCGTTGGCGCTGGTGGGGTAACAAGTGGTTGGGAAGCAATCGAACTCATGCTCGCTGGGGCAAGTGCTGTGCAAGTGGGCACTGCATCGTTTGCTGAGCCTCGTGCGATGTCGCGTATTCAGCGCGAAATGAATGCGTGGGCAAAGCGCAACAACGTCAATGTATGGTCGGAAATCGTAGGACTTGCACACCGAGGCGGGATAAGCGCACTCTGAGACGCTAAAATCTTTCTATGTCGCCCGCATTATTGACCGAATTGCGACAAGAGATTGCCAGTTTGTGTCAGCAGATTGCGTCAGGGCAAAGATCGTTTATTGATCTCATTTCGCTGAGCGAATCAAACCGCACTGCCGCCGAATCGTATGTGTATGTGGTCAAGGCGTTGGAAGCAGAGCCAAGCATTGGCAAAGTGCGTGCGCGACGCATCATGGCCGACATCGGTATCGCAGAGCGTTGCAACATTGGGTCGCTCGCTGCACATCAGGTTGAACTGTTAAAGACAGCGTTGCATTCGTGAGTAAGTCGCTCATCGTCGTGGTCTCCGGTCCGGGTGGAGTGGGCAAGAGCACCATTGTCGAAGAGCTCGTGAAACGTGATGCGCGTTTGTGGCTCAGCCGTTCGTGGACAACTCGCGAACAACGACCAGGCGAAGCACCGGATGCATACAAGTTCGTGACTCGTGAACAGTTTCAACAGCGCATTGATGCAAACGGTTTTTTGGAGTGGACCGAATTCATCGGCAATTTGTATGGGACTCCAAACCCAGAGGCGCCAACGGGACGCGACATTGTTCTCGAAATTGAAGTTGACGGTGCGCAGCAGGTGAAGCAGCAGCATCCAGAAGCACTCTTGCTGTTCGTTCTTCCGCCTTCGCGCGAGGAACAAAAGGCCCGATTGCACGGTCGTGGGGACGCCGACAACAAGGTGGAACAGCGTCTGAAAAAGGCTGAGGAGGAAGAACC
>CANKVI010000023.1 GCA_947487095.1 Acidimicrobiaceae bacterium
TAAACTAAGGTTCGCACGTGGTTCAACGCCTCTCAACCCTGTTCGTACGCACTCTGCGGGACAATCCAGCCGACGCAGAAGTACCGAGCCATCGCCTCTTGGTTCGGGCGGGCTACATCCGTCGCGCCGCCCCCGGCGGGTACACCTGGTTGCCTCTTGGCTATCGGGTTTTCCAAAATGTGGCCCGCGTTATTCGCGAAGAGATGGACGCCATTGGCGCCCAAGAAGTGAACTTCCCTGCAATGTTGCCAAAGGAGCCGTACGAAGTAACGGGCCGCTGGACCGACTACGGCGACAACCTGTTTCGTTTACAAGACAGGCGCAAAGTTGACTTCCTCCTTGGCCCGACGCACGAAGAAATGTTCACGTTGCTCGTAAAAGATTTGTACTCGAGTTACAAAGACTTACCGGTGTGGTTGTATCAAATTCAGAATAAGTTCCGCGACGAAGCGCGTCCGCGCGGAGGCTTGCTGCGTGGTCGCGAGTTCTCTATGAAGGACTCGTATTCCTTCGACCTCGACCAAGTAGGTTTGCAGCGCAGTTACGACGCACACCGCGAAGCGTACGTGCGTATTTTTGAACGACTCGGTTTACCTTTTGCAATTGTGTCTGCAATGTCTGGCGCAATGGGCGGCTCGGCTTCTGAAGAGTTCTTGTTTCCGTGTGACATTGGTGAAGACACATTCGTGCAATGCACTGCATGTAATTATTCTGCAAACACCGAGGCAGTGCGTGTAGGTATTGCTGATGCAATTGACGCTTCGTCGGTGGCTGTAGCGAAGGTGGTCGACACTCCAGATACACCAACGATTCAAACACTGGTTGATTTGTTTAATGCACGCGAAGATTTGCAACTCAGAGGTCGCCAATGGACGGCTGCCGACACGTTGAAGAATGTTGTTGTTAATTTGCGTCATCCTGATGGTCGACTAGAAGCGCTAGCAATTGGTGTTCCCGGCGATCGTGAAGTTGATTTGAAGCGACTTGAAGCACAAGTGTCGCCAGCCGAAGTTGAAGCATTTGACGAATCGCACTTTGCAGCCAACACCGCACTCGTGAAGGGCTACATCGGGCCAGGAGTACTTGGCTCAAACAATGCTTCGGGCATTCGCTACATGCTCGACCCACGAGTTGCTTTGGGAAGTGCGTGGATCACCGGGGCCGACAGCCGCGGCAAACACGTCATGAACTTGGTGAGCGGTCGTGACTTCACTGCCGATGGAACACTGGATGTTGCAGAAATTCGCGACGACGACACCTGCCCTTCATGTCGATCTGCGCTCACCATTAAGCGTGGAATCGAAATTGGCCACGTGTTTCAACTTGGACCAAAGTATGCAGAAGCACTTGGATTACAAGTGCTCGACAAAAACGGCAAACAGCAAACCGTCACTATGGGTAGCTACGGCATTGGTGTTTCGCGTGCTGTTGCAGCAATCGCTGAGGCCATGCACGACGACAACGGTTTGCGCTGGCCGCTTGAGGTTTCACCGTTCGATGTGCACATTGTGATTGCCGGCAAGGACGATGCAACCATTACCGCTGCTGCGGAATCGCTCGTTGCTGAGCTTGAAGCCGCAGGCCTCAAGGTGTTGCTCGATGACCGTCAAGGCATTTCTCCAGGCGTGAAGTTTAAAGACGCAGAACTCATCGGCGTTCCGAACATCGTGGTCGCAGGTCGCGGTGTTGCCAACGGAACTCTTGAAGTGCGTGACCGTTTTGCTGGCACCGCCGTTGAAACTCCAATTTCGCAAGTCGGCCCACAGTTGGTCGCGCAGGCTCGCGGGAAGTAAACGCCATGCAACTCCTCCGTGGAGTAGTTCATCATTACGACTGGGGAGATCAGCAAACGATTCCCGAGTTTCTCGGAGTAGAGCCCGACGCAAAACCATGGGCGGAACTGTGGTTCGGCACTCACCGATCTGGGCCTTCACTTGTAAAAACAGAATCCGGCAATCAACCGCTATCAAGTTTTGCCGGTGAGCTGTCGTTTCTTGTGAAGATCATTGCGGCTGCAAAACCATTGTCGCTACAAACGCATCCGACCGACGAGCAAGCGCAATCGGGGTATCAACAAGAAAACGAAATTGGTATTTCACTCGACTCACCTCTGCGCATTTATCGAGATGCTTCCGCAAAACCCGAATTGCTTGTTGCCATGTCGGCATTTGAAGCCATCTGTGGTTTTCGTAGCGACAGTGAAAACCACGAACTATGCAATCGCTTTGGGTGGACCGAACTAGGAAAACATCTTGCCGACGACGGACTTGCCGAATGCGTGCGCTGGGCGCTCACCACCGGACCACATCAATTGCCACTGCACATGCCAGCATGGGCCGGTCGTCTTGCCACCATGTATCCGGGTAATGGAGGAATCCTCGTTGCACTTCTCATGCACCACGTGAAACTGCAACCTGGTCAAGCGTTGTATCTCGGAGCCGGCAACGTACATGCGTATTTAGGTGGCACCGGATTCGAAGTGATGGCGTCTTCCGACAACGTGGTGCGCGCTGCGTTTACCCAGAAGAATGTGAACATTGACGAGTTTCTTCATGTTGCCAATATGAGCGCCATTGCTTCGCCACTGATTGAGGCTGAGCCAGTAAGCCATGGTGTGTGGCAATACCCCGTCACCACCTCTCGTTTTGCCACGCAGCGTATTGATGTTTCAGGAACACATGAATTGCGCGCAACGCATGACGCCGAAATTTTGGTGTGCACTTCGGGAAATGCAACTTCACTTCAGGCAGGTCAGGCCGCAGTTCTGCGAATTGGTGATTCAGTTACGCTCAGCGGAAACGCAACGGTATTTCGTACGTGGGGAACTCACTAAATACTTAGTTCCCGGAAATCGTCTTACGAATTTCCACAATCTTCGCAGTGGAATGATTGGCGTCGTCACCTTTTTCTTCGAGCAATGCATTGCGGTCTTTAGCGGCTTCGCGTTCGGCAATTGTGGTGTCTACTCGCGCAATTGCGGCTTCAACACCATGTTCGTGAATGTACGTTGCCCAATCAACCAGTGCTTCCACCATTTCAGATTCGGGCACAACTGCAACGTTGCGACCCTTCACAAATAGGTGACCACGTTTGTTTCCTGCTGCAATACCCAAGTCGGCTTCACGCGCTTCTCCTGGGCCGTTGACCACACAACCCATCACCGCAATCTGCAGTGGAATTTTCTTGTCTTCAAATGCACGCATTGCGCGATTGGCCACTTCGATGACGTCAATCTCTGCGCGACCGCAACTTGGACATGCAATGAGGTCGACGTTCTTGCGTTCACGCAAACCGAGTGACTCAAGCAGCTGTCGACCAGCACGTGCTTCTTCCACAGGGTCGGCAGTGAGGCTGTAGCGAATGGTGTCACCAATGCCTTCAAGCAACAGCGTGGAAATTCCAGCAGTTGCCTTAATAAGACCGTTTGGAAGTGGACCCGCTTCGGTTACGCCTAAGTGCAACGGATAATTGGTAACTGCACTGAGTTGACGATACGCCTCAACCATCAGTGGAACGTTTGATGCTTTCACCGAAATCTTGATGAGATCGAAATCAACTTCTTGGAAATATGCGATTTCTTGCAACGCAGACTCAACCATTGCTTCGGCTGTTAGGCCGCCATGCTTTTCGTACAATGCAGGATCAAGCGAGCCGCCGTTGACACCAATACGAATTGGCACATTGCGGTCACGAGCTTCCATGGCCACTGCTTTGATGTGTTCGGGCTTGCGGATGTTTCCAGGGTTCAATCGCAAACCGTGAACGCCAGCCTCAAGCGCTGCGAGCGCCATCTTGTATTGATGATGAATGTCGGCGATGATCGGCACCGGCGAACGTGGAACGATTTGTGCGAGTCCTTCCGCGGCTTCAATTTCGTTACATGTGCAGCGGACAATGTCGCAACCTGCGGCAGCAAGTGCATAGATCTGTTGCAAAGTCCCTTCAACGTCTGAGGTTTTCGTGGTGGTCATGGACTGCACGCTGATCGGTGCTCCACCACCAACTGCCACCTTGCCTATATGAATCTGCTTCGTCTGGCGGCGCTCGAAACTCATGCCTACCAGTGTGCCACTACCCGAAGGGTTGCGTGATGTCTAGATACAAACCAGCAAAGGTAATCACGATCAGCAGTGCAATAACTGCTGTCGCAAGCGGAATCATCTTGCCGAAATCGGCCCGATATCGCACGCCGTTTCGGCTGCGCAGTCTCTCGTAGGTAGCAACAGCGGCGTGACCACCGTCAAACGGCAATGAAGGAAACATATTGAAGACACCAACGAACACGTTGACATAGGCGAGCATCATGAGCACGCCCTTCAGTCCGTCGCGCTCACCTGCCTCACCGCCAACCTGACTTGCCCCAACAATCGTGCTTGGTCGCGTTGCTGGGTCTGCAACAGAATCACGAAGGCTGTTTATGGCATTAGCAGGATTGAAAATTTGTGGAAGCGCCTTTACCGACCCAACAATGGCTTGCGCGCCATCTCGCACTGCATATACGAATGCACTCGGCACTGACTGCTTGATGTAGTCCATTGACTCAGTTGCAACACCCAAATAGCCGCGTGTTGCAACTGTTGGGTTGGCGGCCAGGGTTGCTTCAAAAGTTTGCGGCACTCCATCGCGATTGACGTCAATCGCAATCACCTCCCCAGGCGCATTGCTCGTAATGGCAGCAACGAGGTCTTCACGTGAGTTCAACTCTTGACCGTCAATTGCCGAAATCACGTCGCCTTCACGCAAACCAATTTCTGCTGCAGGCGAACCACTGACCGGCGCGTACACAATGCGCACACTTCCGGTTTCACCCATGCGACCAGCAACCGCGTACACACCAATGAACAATGTCAATGCGATGACCATATGCATGAGTGAACCCGCAGTGATGACCAACAATCGACGCGGATACGACTTTGAGCGATACGAACGACTTTCGTCTACTGGATCGCAATCGTCCAAGTTGCTCATTCCAATGATGCGAACAAAGGCTCCAAGTGGAATGGCGCGAATTCCGTACTCAAGTTCACCACGCTTCCTGCTCCACAGGCGCGGACCGAACCCCATGTAAAACTGCGTCACCTTCATGCCAGTTTTTCGCGCTGTCCAATAATGGCCAAACTCGTGAAGAAAGATCGAGATGATGAGCCCAATGACAAACACCAACATCCACGGGTTAGTCGCACCCAACCAAACGAAGAACACGGCGAGTAGCACTAAAGAGAGCGCACTGTTTTTGCCGCCCAACTCTTCAGCTAAATCCTGTGTGTCGCCACCGGCAGCCATTTGCCCACGAAACTTGCGATAGACGTCACTCATGCAGACAACACTTGCAGTGCAAATCGTCGCGCTAATGCATCAGCGTGCAAAATGTCTTCAACAATTGTTGGCACAAGACCATCGTGTTGCTGCATGGTTGCATCAATCACTTCTGGAATCCGTGACCACATGATTTGACCGTTCAGAAAGGCCTCCACTGCAACTTCGTTTGCCGCACTCAACCACGCTGGTGCGGTTCCGCCCGCACGTCCTGCTTGGTAAGCAAGGTGCAAACAAGTGAAAGTCTGCGTGTCCGGGACTTCGAAATCAAGTCGTGCAAGCGATGACCAATCAATTGACCCAAACGGCACATTGGCTCGATGCGGGTAACTCAAGGCATATGCAATAGGCAGACGCATATCGGGCATGGACAGTTGTGCAATTACCGCACCGTCGCTGAATTCCACCATTGAATGCACCACTGATTGCGGGTGTACAACTACGTCAATGTCATCAAAACTGGTACCAAACAGCTCGTGAGCTTCAATCACTTCTAAACCTTTGTTCATCAATGTTGATGAGTCGACAGTGATCTTTGGCCCCATTGACCATGTCGGGTGTTTCAAAGCCTCTTCAACTGACACGCTGGCCAATGACTCGCGCGAACGACCTCGAAACGGACCACCACTTGCGGTGAGCAACAAGCGATTGACTTCTCGGCCACTATCAATTGAACTTCTAAGACATTGATGGATTGCGCAGTGTTCACTATCAACAGGAACAATGTCTGCACCTGGAATCTTGCGAAGTGGTTGCACAACCGGGCCTGCTGCAATCAAGCTTTCCTTGTTTGCAAGCGCAAGACGTTTCCCACGTTGAAGCGTGGACATTGTGATTGACAACCCCGCAAAACCGACGACACCATTCACCACAACATCGGCAAGTTCGGCAAGCGAAGATTGATCGGCGACAACTTCAACTCCAGGCAATGCCTGTGCGACTTCTTTGCGCGCCGATTCATCGGCAACTGCAACAACTTTTGGCTTCCATTGTTTTGCCTGTGCAATCAACGCTTGCGCAGACGTACCTACTCCTAAGGCAACAACCTCAAATTGGCCATCGCTTTGCGAAATGTAATCAAGCGTTTGTGTGCCAATTGAGCCAGTTGAACCGGCAATTGCTACTCGAGTTATGCCCAAGGCGTAATAACCATGCCGAGGTAATACACGGCTGGCAACACAAACAACATGCTGTCGAAGCGATCAAGTGCACCGCCGTGTCCACTCAACAATGTTCCAAAATCTTTGATCTCAAGATTGCGCTTAAACATTGATTCGGTGAGATCTCCAAGAGGGGCCATGATGCTGATCACCAGTGACAACAGGATCCAAGAACCAAATGAGCTCCAGGTTGTGCTCTGCATTCCAACAAGAACCACGATGACAAATGTTCCGATGGTTCCACCGATAACGCCTTCCACCGACTTCTTTGGGCTGATCCATTCGCGTAACGGTTGACGACCAATTGCGGTGCCCACAAAATATGCAGCTATGTCGTTAGCAACTACACCAGCAACGACAATAAACAAGGTGTCGGTTCCGCGATGTTGAAATGCATCCCCAAGTGTTGACCAGCGAAGGATGAGTCCCGCATACGAACTCATGAGCCCGATCCACATCAACGCAATCATGGTTGCCGCACTATTTGGAACTGGTCCGGATTCAATGCTGTCGCCACTAACAAACATCAACGACGTAGCAACAAATGCAAACATTAAGACGAGTGGTATTGCTGAATCGCCTTTCCAATACGCAACTGCTGGTGCAGCAACACATCCAACAATTCCAATAATGGAAATTGGCCGGTAACCCGCTTGTGTAATTTGGGTGAAGAATTCAAAGGCAGCCAAACCGATAGCAATTACTACCAACACCATCACAACACCAGGGCTAATCAGCATTGCTCCAACAAACGCAGCGACCATAAGCACACCAACCGCTGTTGCAGTTGGCAAGTCGCGACCACCAACTGGAGGACGTGGAATTGAACCGGTACCACCTGGTCGGCCACCAACTGGTCGACCACCTTGTGTTGGACGGCCTGCGCGAGTGACTTGTGTTGGACGAGTTTGTGCACCCGATGAATCACGTGGCGCAGCAGGTCGACGAGTTTCTCCCGTTGGGTCAGTACCAATCACAATGCGACCTTCGCGACGCGGACGCTCAACTGGTGGAGGCGTTGTGCTTTCAAAACGGCGTGAACCACCGGTGAGGTCTACTGGCGGACGACGAGCACCAGTTGATGGCTCGTTATATGCCGACCACACATCAGTTTCATCATCAATCTCTGCAGCAGGACGACGAGCAGACTCGGTGTCTTGCTTCATAAAACGTGGAATTTCCCCAGTTGCTGGTTCGGTCCAATGTGGAAGCTGCTCAGTCTCGTTGCCACCAAATGAAAGCGCCGGACCACTGTCGTCGTCACTTCCGAATCGAACTACTCCGAACTCGTCACCAAAGTCAATCGTTGGATCGTTCGTGTTATCGCTTCCGTAATTGTCATCAGCCATGAGTGATCTCCTTACACTTCGAGTAGTTCTTGTTCCTTGCGCACAAATGCTTTTTCAATTTGGTCGACATGCTCTTGCGTGAGCTTGTCAAGTTCTTTTTCGGCGCGCTCTAGTTCATCTTTTGAAATGTCGCCATCTTTTTCTGCAGTCTCCAGAACTTTTCGAGCATCTCGACGAACGTTTCGCAACGCAATACGACCATCTTCGGCCATGTTCTTCACAACCTTTACGTATTCCTTGCGACGCTCTTCGGTCAGCATGGGAAACGACAAACGAATCACCACACCATCGTTTCCTGGGGAGACCCCGAGATCGCTGGCTTGAATGCTTTTTTCAATTGCGGCTATTGATCCGCGATCGTGAGGCTTAATGATCAACATTCTCGCTTCAGGCACCTGAAAGGTTGCCAATTGCTGCAAAGGAACGGTCGCCCCGTAGTACTCCACGGGAATGCGCTCAACGAGGGAAGCATTTGCCCGGCCAGTTCGGACACCTAAAAACTGGGACTGGACGTGCTCACAGGCTCTTGCCATTTTGTCCATGGCGTCCAGCAGAGTCTCTTCTATCACTCGACCAGCGTACCTATTTCTTCACCCAGGAGTATGGACTTCACGTTTCCGCGCTGCAATAGGTTGAATACCACGATTGGCAAGTTGTTGTCGCGACAGAACGTAATTGCCGTGCTGTCCATGACTTTTAGACCCTTGTTAATGACTTCGAGATACGAAATTTGCGAATACTTCGTGGCCGTCTTATCAATTTTTGGATCTGCTGTATACACACCATCAACACCAGAGTGTGTGCCCTTCAAAATCACTTGTGCAGAAATTTCTGCAGCGCGCAATGCCGCTGCGGTATCGGTTGTGAAGAATGGGTTTCCCGTTCCGCCAGCCAAAATGACGATGCGTCCCTTTTCCATGTGACGCTCTGCGCGGCGTCGAATGTATGGCTCAGCAACTTTTGGCATTTCAACAGCAGACATCACGCGCGACTGCTGTCCAACTCGCTCAAGTGCATCTTGAAACGCGAGACCGTTCATGACTGTTGCCAACATTCCCATGTAGTCGGCTTGTGCTTGATCCATTCCTTGGCCAGCACCTTTAAGGCCACGCCAGAAGTTTCCACCACCAACGACTACGGCAATGTCGACGCCAAGTTCTTGTTTGGTTTCGTACAGTTCGGTCGCAACCTGATGTAACACATCAGAGTCGAGACCGAACCCAGACTTTTCGGCTAATGCCTCACCCGAAAGCTTAAGAACAATTCGATTCCAACGAGCCTTTGGGTGTGCAGCCATGTACGAAATCTACAACTATCCGATCTCAACCTGCGAATAACGCACGATGGTGGACTTGCCAATGACCTGAGCAACGGACTGCTTGTCGTCCTTTGCGTATGGCTGTTCGAGCAAGCAAATGTCTTTGAAGAAGCCCTGAACGCGGCCATCCACAATTTTGCCAATCGCGGCTTCCGGCTTGCCCTCGTTGCGAGTAACCGTTTCAAGGGTTGCGCGCTCGGCAGCAATGACGTCTGCTGGAACATCGTCTTTCTTCAAGTACTTCGGCCGAGCGAATGCGATGTGCACTGCAATGTCGTGTGCGAGTTCTTGCGTTGCCCCTGCCATTTCAACGATGACGCCGTTTACACCGCGACCACCTTGGATGTGTGAGTACAAGTCGAGAACGTTGCCCGAAGCTGCCTCGAAACGAACTACGTCGCCGAGGTCAATCTTTTCCTTGAGCAAGATTTTGAGGTCTTCAAGTTGCTGATTGCGCTCGCTCACTGCTGCTTCACCCTTGGCAATAACCAAATCGGCCAATGCTTCAGCTTCTGCAATGAACTGCTCGCTTCCGGCAACAAAGTCGGTCTCGCACTTCAGTTTCACGATTGCAGCAACATTGCCGGTGACTTTTACAGCCACAACGCCCTGTGCGCTTTCGCGATCGTCACGCTTTGCACTTGCTGCAAGGCCCTTTTCGCGCAACCACTGCTTTGAAGCTTCGATGTCTCCACCGTTTTCTTCAAGCGCCTTCTTGCAATCCATCATTCCCGCACCTGTTGTGGCACGTAGTGAAGCAACGTCTTTAGCGGTAAACGACATGATTAGCCTTCAACTTTTGTTTCGGTTGCGGATGCAACACGTGCATCACGCTGTGCTTGTGCTTCTGCTGCCGACTTGCGAGCGGCATCTTGCTGAGCTTCGAATGCTGCTTGCTCATCTGCACTGCGAGGTGCTGGTGCAGCGGCTGGAGCCGACGAACGACCAGAAGTCTTTTCAGCAATGAAGCGACCTTCAATTACCGCTTCGCAGATCACGCGTGACATCAACTCGTTTGCACGAATTGCGTCGTCGTTGCCTGGAATTGGGAAGGTGATGAGGTCTGGGTTCACGTTGGTGTCGACCACTGCGATTACAGGAATACCAAGCTTGTTTGCTTCGGTTACTGCAATGCTTTCCTTCACAGTGTCAATAATGAACACTGCCGTCGGACGACGTGCCATGTTGCGAATACCCGAGAGGTTCTTCTGCAACTTCTCGAGTTCACGCGAGATGAGCAGCGCTTCCTTCTTTGGCATCAGTTCGAATTCGCCGGTGTCGCGCATGCGCTCGTAGTCCTGCATCTTCTGAACACGCTTTGAAATAGTGTCGAAGTTGGTGAGCATTCCACCCAACCAACGCTCGTTGATGTATGGCATGCCGCACTTGTCAGCGAAGAACTTGATTGGATCTTGTGCTTGCTTCTTGGTTCCGATGAACAAGATGCTTCCGCCGTTTGCGACCATGTCGCGAACAAACTTGTACGACGCATCTACGCGATCGAGCGTCTGCTCAAGATCGATGATGTAGATACCGTTGCGCTCACCAAAAATGAATCGCTTCATTCGTGGGTTCCAACGGTGCGTTTGGTGTCCGAAGTGAACGCCTGCTTCAAGCATTTGGCGCATGCTGACGATTGCCATGACTCTCTCCTCTCCTGTGGTTAGGAAACCTGAGCCCCGGCGCTTTCACGACCACAGGGTGGAACTCAAGTATGTGATTTGTACTGCACCGCGGTTTTACGGCCCGTGTGAGTGTATCGGCACTAAAACGGCTCGGGGCCTTAGCCCGCTTGGGTTTTTTGCTGAAGCCGCGCAGGTCGTTGGATCCAGATATGCGCCGAGTCGCCTGACCCCGATGTACAGGGCGCCACTCGATGTTCCAATCCGAAAGCCCGCAGATACGCGGTCTCCTATAGAAACCTGAGCGCTTGCTAAACGGCCATGGGTAACCAGCACCCCATTCGTGGCGCGGACCACCACATACAGCGTTCCGGCCACCGACCCAACAAATGTGACTTCGCCGCTCGCCGAGGAATGCACGGGGGCGCCTGGCGGAGTGGCGTATTCAATTCCTCGATTACCCGCGCACCACGTACACGACGGCGGGCGGAACGAATCAGTTACCGCGAATTGCGTTGGCAACATAAGCGCACACAGCGCTGCAATGAACTCAATCAATTTCGGCGGCACGAAGTCGTGACCGCAACTGCAGCACCGCCTTCGTATGAATCTGCGACACTCTGCTCTCGGTTACACCGAGTACATCGCCAATTTCGGCCAGTGTGAGATTCTCTTCGTAATACAATACAAGAACAGTTCGTTCTTTTTCTGGAAGCTTCTTCATTTCTTGGCGCATGATTCTTCGCGTTTCGTCTGCTTCAACGACTGCGTCTGGGCTGGTTGCACGATGCATATCTGAATGTGTGGCTGTTGCCGTGTTGTCGGCAACAACGTGATCAAGTGGACCAACGGAACCAGCTGCAATGTCGG
>CANKVI010000024.1 GCA_947487095.1 Acidimicrobiaceae bacterium
CGCGTTTCGTCTGCTTCAACGACTGCGTCTGGGCTGGTTGCACGATGCATATCTGAATGTGTGGCTGTTGCCGTGTTGTCGGCAACAACGTGATCAAGTGGACCAACGGAACCAGCTGCAATGTCGGACAGCCATTTTTGAAAATCGGCATCGGAGATTTCTAACTTTGCCGCAATTTCTTCTTCAGACGGAGAGCGACCGAGTTCATGTTCAAGAGTTGACATCGCTTGCTCCACCGAACGCGACTTAGACCGCACGCTGCGCGGAACCCAGTCGAGTGCGCGCAGACTGTCGAGAATGGCGCCACGAATGCGCGGAATCGCATACGTCTCAAACTTTGCTCCTTGCGTTGGGTCATAGCGATCAATCGCATTCATCAGTCCAAACACGCCAGCGGAAACTAAATCCCCAGTGTCCACACGCTTCGGCAAACCTGCTGCGAGTCGACCCGCAACGAACTTAATCAGTGATGCGTAGTGAACGACTAACCATTCACGCGCAATCGGGTCTTTGCCGTCGTGCCATTGCTGCCAAGCATCTTCAATAGTTAGGCGAACGGGCAGAGCATTCATGCCCTGTAATTATGCCCTCGGATGAGATACCCCGTAGGCAGACTTCAGCCGTTCTTTGCTCACATGCGTATATCGCTGAGTGGTTGCCACGTCGCTATGCCCCAACAATTCTTGGACCGCCCGCAAGTCAGCCCCGTTATCGAGCAAATGTGTCGCAAACGTGTGACGCAATGCGTGAGGATGCGTTGGCGCAAGTGAACGCGCATCGATGATTCGACGCACATCTCGCGTGCCAAGTCGACCACCGCGACCATTAACAAATAGCGCCACCTCGGTTTTGTCTGCCGACACTTCTGAACGAAGCAACGACCATGCCGTCAGTGCAACAAGTGAAGGCTCACTCACGGGAACTCGGCGCTGCTTGTTGCCCTTACCCATAACGATGACTGCTTGCTGTTTCACATTCACGCTGTCTACATCGAGCGAACACAATTCGCTCACGCGCAACCCACTTCCGTACAGCAATTCAATAATTGCGGTATCGCGAGCTTTCTTCCAGTCTGGGTCTTCATCGTTTGCAGCGTGCAGCAAAGCATTCAACTGTTCATTCGTGAGCACCTTCGGAAGGCGGCCCGTGTCGGTAGGCGTTCGCACGCCAGCCGTTGGGTCAACTTCAATTTTGTGATCACGTACCAACCACGCAAAATACTTGCGCAGCGCAGCAACTTTTCGACCAACACTGCGCTTTGCCATTTTCATCGTGGTCAGAAACCCGATGTATTGCCGCACCACATCTTTGGTGACCTTGCGGGGGTCGTCTATGGATTGGCGCTCCACCCAATTTGCGAATTGTGAGATGTCGCTTACGTATGCCGAAACGGTGTTTGCAGAAGCTGCAGTAAGTGACGTGGCGAAGTCGTCAATCTCCCAAGCGGTGGCTGCCTCCATGATTTCCACCGTACCCCGCTGGTGTTTGCGCACCGAGCACCTCCCACCAACCGCCATTGTTCACTACCCAACCCATTGACTCCATGCGCCCTAAGGCAAAAGCAATGTCGACAACGTCGCGTCGCGTACGCAGCACCAGCTGATCAAGCGTGAGCGCGTCGCCAGCCATTGCGCACGCAAGTGCTGCGTCGTCTGGCAATAGCGAAGTGCGATCGTCGAACAGCGGAGGGTGCACTCGGCGTGTGTCGAGCCCCAGTGCAACCAGCACATCGTCTACAGACACCACCGGTGCACACCCCTGCTGCAATAACAAATTTGTTCCGGCCGACGAAGTGTTGCGGGGCGAACCCGGTACAGCCATCACGGTGATATCGCGTTTCTGTGCTTCTTCAACCGTGATCATGGACCCACCAGTTGCACGCGACTCCACGACAACAACTACTTCCGACAACGCGGCAAGCACTCGATTGCGCAGAGGGAAACGATACGGCTCTGGTGACGTTCCGGGTGGCGACTCGCTGAGCAACAAACCATGTTCAGAAATGAAATTCCACAATTCGATGTTTTCTTTTGGATACACCACGTCGAGACCAGATGCCACAACCCCAATGGGAATGCCCAAGCGCGAACGGTCGGTTGATCGCGAGTATGCAACTGACACTCCTTTGTGCGCCCACGCATCAATCCCTCTGGCAAGCCCAGACACGGTTGCAATTCCCTGTTCAGCAAGGTCGAACGAAATATGCGACGCCATGTATCGGCCTGCTGCGGTTGCTGAACGCGTGCCCACAATTCCTACACGTCGTTGGTCAAGCGCGCCAAGGTTGCCGCGAAAAAACAACACCGGGCTGCGCGTTGGATCGTGTTGCAACATGCACGGAAAATCTGGCGCGCCAACATGAGTTACTGACATTGCCGTGAGTTCAAGTCGCTGTGCCATGCGCTCACATTCCTGCAACGTAGGTTGATTACTGCCAAGCGTGAGCGCAACTTCGCTGGGGGTTTGCTGAGCCAACAGTTGCGACAACTTGCGACTTGTCAGAGTTGGTTTAGTTGCCAGCACTGCGGCAACGACTCGCTCGTCATCCAGAGACATCACGCTTGCACCACCTTGTCTCCGGAGAACTGTGGCTGCACCCCAACGCGAAGCGCGAGCGCTACTGCAACGTGCACTTCGTCTACGCATTCGGACTGATCACGCAAGTCAGAAACGGTGCGCGCAACGCGTCGAATGCGGTGATAGCCGCGACCAGACAGTCGGCCACGCTCTACGTGATGACGCAACAACGAGGCTGCTGCTGGAGATAGTGGAGCGCACTTCTCTAGCGCATCGGCTGAGAGCGCCGAATTAAGGCAGCCGTTTCTGCTGATTGCAAGTTCGCGGGCAGTTGCAACTCGCAACGCAATGTCTTTGCTCGATTCAGCAGGTTTAGCTGCAAGCAGTTCATCAACGTGTGGACGCGTGACCGCAACACGCAAGTCGAATCGGTCAAGCAATGGGCCCGAGAATCGGCGCAGATATTTCTGCTTTGCGCGATCGTCGCAAACACATAAACCAGGAGTGCCTTCGCCACACGGGCAAGGGTTCGTTGCTGCGACTAACAAAAACTTTGCCGGCAACTGCACGGAAGACTTTGCACGAGCAACGCGAACAACTCCTTCCTCTAACGGTTGGCGCAACGCATCGAGAACACTTGGCGCAAACTCGCCGAGTTCGTCGAGAAACAGCACACCATTGGTTGCCAGAGATATTTCACCTGGGCGAAGCGATGAAGTTCCGCCACCCACCATGGCAACGAGTGACGTGGAGTGATGCGGTGCTCGCAATGGTGGCCTACTTACCAACCCATTTGCAGGTAGCGCAATATGTGCAGCCGAGTGAACAATGGTGGTGACTACAGCGTCTTGTGTGGCCAAGTTTGGCAAGATTCCAACAAGCCGTTGCGCGAGCATGGACTTACCTGCACCCGGCGGCCCAACGAGCAGCATGTGGTGCGCACCTGCTGCAGCAATTTCGCAAGCATGGCGTGCAGCACTTTGCCCGCGCACATCTGCCATATCGGCGATGTTGTGTTGCACCAGCTCAACACAGTTGTCCGCAGGTTGTTGCCACTGTTCTTCTTGACGAATGCAACGAACCAACTCGGCAAGGTTGGATACCGAACGAATTGCACGACGTGAAGCAACAAGAGCCTCGCGTTCGGCAATACGCGGCACCACCACAACTCGATCGTCTAGCGATGCTACAAGTGGAACAACACCAGGAACACTGCGCAACGACCCGTCGAGTCCAAGTTCGCCGACGAATGCAAACTCTGCAACCGAATCTGCAGTGAGAACTTCCTGTACCACCAGTAGACCTATTGCAATTGCCACGTCTAAGCCGGCACCACCCTTGCGTTCGTTGGCACCATTTGCCAGATTGACGGTGATGCGCTTGTTCGGCCACGGCAAATCGCATGACAACAAGGCGGCCCGCACCCTGTCGCGTGATTCGCGGCATGCTTCATCGGGTTGTCCAACAATGGTGAACCCCGGCAATCCCATTCCTAAATGAATTTCGATATCTACGGGGGCACCCTGCACTCCGAGCAACGTTGCAGAACGAATAGATACAAAAGACATATCTCAAGGTGTGCCTGTGATTGCGCTTTCGGAAGCACATTTCAAGTGCCACCATCTCTGCGCCTAATCCTGTGAGAATGTTCGTGTGCGTCGCCTCATTCCACTGCTTTTCCTTGGACTCTTTGCGGTCACTGCGTGTGCCGAGACTCCACGCACAGGAACGAACTTCTGCCGTCAACTAGCAAAAGAATTGCCCGGAATAGCTGTGATGCCTGCAACTGTTGAAGAGGTGAACGCGGCGGTCGGTCATTTCACCAGACTGCAAAAAGTTGCGCCACTCGAAGTACAACAAGACTGGGATGCGCTAACCGAACTCATGATTGCCGCATCGAAGGTCAAAGCCGACGATGCAGAGAGCGTGCAACAAGTTGCCGACTTGGCTTACGCAACAGAGGCGAATGCAAACACCGCATCAGAATGGGTGAAGGCTACGTGTGGCGTTGATATTTCACTTGGCGTTCAAGTAACGCCGTAATTCACTCAGCGAATTTCGCCGCGCTTCACAATTACTTTGTCGACAAGACCGTATTCTTTTGCCTGATCTGGTGTGAACCAACGATCGCGCTCTGAGTCTTGCTGAATCTGTTCGATCTTTTGCCCAGAGTGGAAGGCGATGAGTTCGGCCATGCGCTTCTTGGTGTATTGCAACTGCTCCGCCTGAATTGCGATATCTGAAGCCTGACCACGGAGACCAGCAAGTGGCTGGTGCATCATGATGCGCGCGTTTGGCAATGTGTATCGCTTGCCTGCTGTTCCGGCAGTGAGCAAGAACTGACCCATTGAAGCTGCGAGACCCAAGCACACTGTTGCCACATCGCAACTGATGAATTGCATGGTGTCGTAAATTGCCATACCTGCGGTTACCGAACCACCAGGGCTGTTGATGTACAACCACACATCGGCTTTTGGATCTTCGCCCTCAAGGAACAACAATTGTGCACAAATTTGGTTAGCAACATCGTCGTTCACATCGCTGCCCAACATGATGACTCGGCTCTTCAACAAGCGAAGAAAAATGTTGCTTTGCGAATCTGGTCCGCCGTCTTGTGCAAATGGCGTGTTTGGCAAGTGAAGTGGGCTGTTACTCATGGCGATCAGACTACTACCCCACTATTGCGCGGTAGGGAGTGGCATGAAGTGACGCCGAACACCGCTAAACACCACAACAACCCGTTCATCATTCGCGATTTCGCCACGAATAGCGAGTAGACCAGCCAGCCCAGCCGTACCTGTAGGGCTCACATCAATTGAAGTCACTTTGTGTGCAAGTGCATATGCATTAACAACGTGCTGCTCGGTGGCAACAACTGGAGAACCACCGCTATCTGCCATCGCATTACAGACACCAACCCAGTCGTATGTTTCATCATCCAAAATTCCATCGGCGAGTGACGACTGCACGTTTTCCCACGCCCACATACATTCAGACCAACGCGGTCCCGCGTTCTTTCCGCCGCCACTTGCAACCGCGTGTTGCCAAGCGCGAGCAAGTGGCGCACAGCCTGCAGTTTGCACTGCATGCAACTTTGGTCGAAGACCTCCTGCGTACAGACCAGCAGTTCCACATGCAGCAAAAGCACCACCACCAACTTGTATAAACACCCTGTCGAGCGGTGGTCCACTGACACGTTCCATGCTGTCGGCCATTTCCCAACCAATAGTGCGACCACCATCAAGACACCATGCATTTTCCGTACCTTGAACACCAAATGGAATTGCACCTCGGGCAACCGATTCACGGAAGCGATGCACACACGGATCTCCCGGTGAGTCGTTTGGCAATCGTGGGCAGCGCACAATGTTCGCGCCAACTGAAAGCAACAAGTCGGTGAGTTCTGCTGCAGCGTTTTCAGGAACAAACACTTCAATTGGCCACTGCATTGCTTTCGCCAATGTGGAAGCAGCAAATGCTGCGTTGCCACACGACGCAATGGCAAGAGGTGGACGAGCGTCTGGCGTCGACCACGGCGCAGTTCCCGTTTCTTCCGCCGCAAGCAAATGCAACATTTCAGTGAACAGATGTCGCGACTTATGTGAACCAGCAACACCGTGTGTTTCGTCTTTCACCCACACTCCACCACCAGCGCTGAACCCAAGCGCATCGGACAGTGCGTCATGACGCGCAAAAGGAGTGAATCGAAACCCTGTTCCGGCAACACGTTGTACAGCAGAATCGGCCTCACGTATTAGAGAGACACGTGCGTCATCAGTCATGCCAATCGCTTCCGCGAATGCGTCCCAGGCCAAATACTTTCGAAATGCGATGTATGGGTTTTCATCGCCAGTACTGCGAAGAGGCGCAATTGGTTGCTCTATCTGCAGCACATGGTGAGTGTCATGCTCGTTCGAGTTTGGGCAACGCCATGACAGCGGGGTGCCAATTGCAACTCGTTCTCCGCACACAGCACACTTCCACCCAACTTGCGATTGCGTGAGCAAGGACATTGCTGGTTATTTCGTAGCTGCGACGCGTGCGTTGAATTCGGTAATCATGGCGTCCCACGTTGGAACGTGGCTGCGCAAGTTCTGCCAGAACGACTGCGAACGACGTGCTTCAAACACCGAAAGTGGGGTTCCCTGCTGCTCAACCCATGTGTAATAGCCAAGGTTGAAAATGCGGTTGCGGTCGCGCTCAGTGCAATCAATCATCGAGTCGGTCTGCACCGTTGCCAAATGCTCTGCAAACACCTCGGCTGCATCGACTTGCGTGAAATTGTCGTTAAAGCGCTTCTTCATGGTCTTCACTCGCTCGCTCGGGTAGAGATCTGCGCCGTCTGTAGCAATAGTGATGAGCACATCGTCTGCACCAAGGCCAAGCAGTTTTGCTGTTTTTATGGCGGCAATGGTGTTGCAGATCGCTGAGAAACCAAAGTGTGGCAAGGTGTCGACAATTTCTTGTGGAATGTGCTTGCGTTGCACCAGGTAGTCACGCCCAGCAGAAGTGTTGAACAACACATCGAGTTCATCGGTTACGCGATCGGAAACCGCAGCGATGACGTCGGTATTCATCACGTTATGAATAAGTGGAATGTGCTTGTCGCCGATGCCTTGAATGTTGTGCTCGCCGAAACCGTTCTCGAGCATGGTTGGGCACTCAAGCGCTTCAACAGCAACGATCTTTGTTCCATACTTAGCTTTCAAATGGTCGCCCGCACCAATGGTCCCTGCAGAACCAGTTGCGCTGGTGAATGCGGCAAGTCGCAGGTTTGGTCGGTTCAAGCCTTTGGCAACATGTTCGTACACCGCTGAAAGCGCAGTGCCCGTTACTTCGTAGTGACCGAGGTAGTTTCCAAATTCGCAAAACTGATTGAATATGAAATTCTTCGGATCTTTTTGCATTTCATTGCACGCATCGTAAATTTCCTTCACGTTGCTTTCGGTACCCGGCGTGCGAATGATGTCGGTTGGGTCGCTCGTCCAACGATCGAGCCAGTCGAAACGCTCTTGCGACATACCTGCTGGCAACACGGCAACTCCACGTGCGCCCATGATCTTGCTGATTGCAACGCCACCACGCGCATAGTTGCCGGTAGATGGCCACACTGCTCGCTGAGTTGACGGATTGAACTGACCGGTAATGACGCGCGGTGCCAAACATGAATAAGCCGCCAACACCTTGTGTGCTGTGATCATTGGGAAACGATCACCAAACATCACCACGATCGGACTGTCGACACCTGTCAACGATTTCGGCAACACCACATGATCGGGAACACTCACGCGATTTCCCGCCATGTCGTTAAACCAATGCACACGGAATAGGTTGCGCGAATCTGGCGAATTCTTGTCGGCACCAGCAGCAATGTCGGTCGGAATGAGCGATGGGTTCGCCAACTGGGAGAACGTTGGCAACACCACATTGTTGGCGGCACATTTGCGAATACTTTCCGCCAAAGCCCCTTCATCCACGATGGTGTCAGCCAAGCCAAGTTGGCTAGCGAGGGCGTCTAGATCTTGGGAGGAAGTCATTGTTGAGGTCACGCTTTACATTCTGTCAAGAAACGATCCCCCGCCACTACCCTTATCGCGGTTAGCCGACGTAGCCCAATGGCAGAGGCACAGCACTTAGGATGCTGTCAGTGAGAGTTCGAGTCTCTCCGTCGGCACTGTGAGTTCTCAGCCAGTGCGCATCTCCGAGGTTCAGACCCCATCGCTTGTGATTGACGGCGCCGTTGCGCGACAAAACATCGCCACGATGGCGGCCGCAATACCAGGAACACGTTTGCGGCCGCATATGAAGGCAACGAAATGCACATCGCTTGCTCGCGAACAAGTTCGTGCAGGACACACCACATTCACCTGTGCAACACCACGCGAAGTTGTGGGCATGGTGAAGGCAGGTGTTGGAGACGATCTACTACTTGCCAACGAAAGCGTTGATGGAGTTCGTTTACAGGAGATGGCTGCTCTGCAAGACAGTGCACTGATCACCGTGGCGATTGATTCTGAAGAAACTTTGCAAGCTGCTCATGCTGCAGGAATTCATCATGTTCTCATTGACGTGAATGTTGGACTACCCCGCTGTGGCATTGCACCAGAACTTGCTGGCTCACTTGCCGACAAAGCTCGCTCGCTTGGCAAAACTGTTCGCGGCGTGATGGGCTACGAAGGTCACCTCATGATGGTTGCTGAACTCAGTGAACGACTTGCCAAAGTTGAATCGTGCATGGCGTTGCTGCGCTCAGCAGCAAACGATGTTGGTGGTGAAATCATCTCTGCTGGCGGTACCGGTACATACAACTTGCACGACAACACCGGCGTCACAGAAATTCAAGCCGGTTCATATTCATTGATGGACACGCAGTACGCACAACTTGGTTTACCTTTTGCTCAAGCAGTGTTTGTTGTCGGCACCGTAATCTCATCAAACTCGCAGTGGGCGGTGATTGACGTTGGCCTGAAGTCGCTTGGCATGGACCACGGCAACCCATCCATTGACGGACATGCAGTGTGGTTTTGCTCCGACGAACACACTACGTTCTCACCTAAGGAAGGCTCTCCGCCAAAGGTTGGAACACGCATTCGTGTCACGCCTGCACACATTGACCCAACTGTTGCTCAACATGAAGCGGCATGGGTGGTCAGCGGCGACGACATCGTCGATCGTTGGGCAATTGACTTACGCGGTTGGTAATTCGCGATTCAGTATTTCCGAGAGTGCTCGAAACGCTTTGCCTCTGTGAGACAGTTCGTGTTTTTCACTCGCTGACATTTGAGCAAACGTTCGCCCATCGCCATCGCGCGCAATGAATAACGGGTCGTAGCCGAAGCCTCGATCTCCAATTTCTGACTCGGCGATATTTCCTTCACATACACCTTCTGCGATGATTTCTCTGCCATCAGGAAATCGCAACAATGCAACTGTTCTGAACCTGCACGTTCGTGCTTTGCCACTCAGTTCGCGCAACATTTTCACTCGGTTGTCAGCATCGGTTGCTTGTTCGCCTGCAAAGCGCGCAGTGCGAACTCCAGGTGCGCCGTTCAACGCATCCACTTCCAACCCAGTGTCATCTGCCAAAGCAGGCAACCCAGTTGCAGCGCAAACTGCGACAGCCTTCAGACGCGCATTGCCAACGAGAGTGTCAGCGTCTTCAACTACATCGGCCAGATCTGCTGGGCGTGGCAACAAGTCAACGACCCCACCCATGAGTTCGAATATTTCGGCAACCTTATGCGGGTTGGCAGATGCGCAGACTGCGCGCAACATGTTTACCTACCGAGCGGGCGTGGTGTCGGTGGCGTGGCAATGACTTCGCGTTGCTTAGCGAAAATTTGCTCGAGTCCACCTGCGGCAAGACCAAGCAATGCATCCAATTCGCTGCGCGAAAATGCTTTTCCTTCGGCTGTGCCTTGTACTTCAACATAAGTTGGCTCGCCACCATTAATCGGTTGCAACATGACCACGTTCATGTCCACTTCAGCCTTTGAGTCTTCTTCGTAAGGAAGGTCGAGCACAGGATTGCCATTGTGTATTCCCACGCTGATTGCTGCACACATTGAATGCAGCGGATTTATCGTAAGCCCACCGTTTTGCTGAATACGGGTAATCGCGTCGTGCAACGCAACAAATGCTCCACAAATACTTGCAGTACGTGTTCCTCCGTCGGCTTGCAATACATCGCAGTCAATAAGTATCTGACGTTCGCCGAGTTGCTTCATGTCAATTGAAGAGCGCAACGCGCGTCCAATCAGACGCTGAATTTCTACGGTGCGCCCAGACTGCTTGCCCTTTGCAGCTTCGCGACCAACACGCTCTGGTGACGAACCAGGAAGCATTGAATACTCAGCTGTCACCCAACCCTTGCCACTGCCCTTCATCCAACGCGGAACATCTTCGTCCAATGAAGCCGTGCACAACACTCGTGTTTTTCCAAACGACACGAGCACCGACCCCGCTGACATTTCAGTGAAGTCGCGTTGAAACGAAATTGGACGCAATTCGTTGTGTTGTCTGCCATCAAAACGTGTCATGTGTATTTCTCCCTGTTGTTGTTAAGTCTTGTTGTTCGACCATTGCTCTGCACTATCAAGTTCTGGGCCAAGCAATCGACCTCCAAGTTGCGCGAACCAAGCAATGTCACCCGACGACAAAAAGCGATGCGAACCAATTCCGCTCGTTGCTGCCATTCCAAATTCGGTCAGAGCGTCACGCACCGCAAATGCGGTTTCATCGCCGCTACTTACCAGCACCACGTTCGGCCCCATCACTTCACTTATTACGCGCGACAAATACGGATAGTGAGTGCACCCAAGCAGCAACGCATCGACTCCTGCATCGCGTACAGGCGCTAGCAATCGCTCGGCCAACACCGTCACTTCGTCTCCTGTGGTTTGATCGCGCTCTACAAACTCAACGAACCCCGGACACGCCGCCGATGTGAGTGCAACATTTCCCTTGGTATCGCGAATTGCCTGTACGTATGCGCCAGAGGAAATGGTTCCCACCGTTCCAATGACGCCAACTTTTCCGTTCTGTGTTGCACGCACAAGCGCTCGCGCACCAGGTTCCACCACTCCAAGCACCGGCACGGGTAGTTCTTCTGCAAGCTCGTGAAGTGCAACCGATGCTGCGGTGTTACACGCAATAACCACTAACTTTGCGTTGTAATCATTCACCAAACTCCATGCCAATTCGCGTGCATATTCGCGCACTTGCTCGGCCGGCTTATTGCCATACGGATACCTGCCCGTATCACCGATGTACACCACATCTTCATGAGGAAGTAGGTCGATAACGGCGCGCGCAACAGTGAGTCCGCCAAACCCTGAGTCGAACATGCCGATCGGGCCAACTGCGCTATTTTGCTTATTTGGCATCGGCTTCCACAATACGCCAGCGCATTAGTCTGACTTGGTGCTTCTCGCCACCGTGCTTGCGTTAACCGCCGCGGTACTTCACGCGTCTTGGAACCTTGCCGTCAAATCAAGTGGTGATCGGCGAATGTCACTGTGGGGACAATTCATGATTGCCGGCCTCATCTCTTCATTCA
>CANKVI010000025.1 GCA_947487095.1 Acidimicrobiaceae bacterium
GACGTGCATGAAATTTTCACGGCTCGAGTATGCGGTGTGGCAATTGGGTATGCACCCATTCCCAACATGCGACGCACGTTTAATTTCTCGCTTAGTTCAACAACACATTGAGCGAAATGCTGCCACCGCGAATCTGGTTCTGGACCGGTGAGCAACAACATTGGCTCATTGTTTGCGTCATGTCCCACCATGATGCGCGGGGCAGACCAGTCAAGTTTGGTGATCACGCCCTCACGCAATTGCATGAGCGGTCGGCGTGCGCGGTAATCCACAAAGGTGTCGCCATCAAACTCGATGAGCGGGATTGCATTGGTCTCAGTAATCAGAGCTTCCATCGCGGCTGCAGCGGCAGCGCTTGCATCTATCCAGCCCGTCATCATGGCAACCAAGATTGGTTGCTTCAGTTCGGGTAGTTTTCCGTCGAAATCGGGGGAGATTTTGTAGTCGGTCATTCCACGCGTCAGTGTAGACGCGAAAGCAACTGCTCGGCTTTTTCTGCTGCAGTTTCTACCTGTGTTTTAAATGCATCAAACGCTTGTGGGTCATGTTCACCCATTGCGCCTGAAATATACCTTGCGTATACACCTTCAATAATGCATGCCAGTTTCCAGTACGCAAACGAAACATAAAAGTCGAGGTGTGAAATGTCACGACCAGATGCTTGCGCGTATCGTTCTGCAAGTTGTTGACGGTTTAAGAAACCAGGGGCAGTGGTAGTGGCAAAATTATTTGCGCCAGCGTCGTCTTGTGGGCCAGTCCAATACACCATTAACAGTCCAAGGTCGGCCATTGGGTCGCCGAGGGTGCATAACTCCCAGTCCAGAACAGCAACGATGTTCCCAGCGGCATCAATCATGCAGTTGTCTAAGCGATAGTCGCCGTGGACGATGGTTGCTGGCCCTTGTTCGGGAATTCGCTTTAACAATTCATCATGCACGCGGTCGATTGCAGGCAATTCGCGAGTTTTTGACGCGTTCCATTGTCCGTACCAACGCTTCAACTGTCGTTCGATGTAACCCTCATGTCGTCCTAGTTCGCCTAGCCCAACATCGCTCGGCACAACTTGATGAATTTTTGCCATCGTGTCAATGAGTGAATTGCTTGCATGAAGTCGTGTTGCTTCGGTTAGGTCGCGCCGCGCAGTTTCGTTATCGCGAATAATCAGTCCGTCCACAAACAGCATCACGTAAAACGGTGCATCATTTACTTCAATGTCGGTGCACAACCCAAGTGCTGGTGCTACTGGAACTTGCGAGTCATGAAGAGCAGAGATGATTCGGTGTTCACGACCCATGTCGTGTGCGCTGGCCAGTGCATGGCTCAGTGGTGGACGCCGCAGCACGTAACGATTGCCAGAAGCGTCAGTCACCTTGAATGTGAGGTTTGAATGCCCACCCGCAATCAATTCAAACGAAAACGGAGCAGTTGCGCCAGTGATGTTTGCTGTTAGCCAGGCCGAAACTCGGTCTTCGTGTATTCCCGCGGGCGCTGATTGAGGCGAAGTCATCACCGCCAAACTAGTCATTCTTCACATCATTTACGAAGCCAAACTGGGCGTTGGCGGTAGCGTCACGATCATGGTTATTGACGTCACCGATGCAACGTTTCAGATAGAAGTACTTGATCGTTCTAATTCGGTTCCCGTCATTGTCGATCTGTGGGCTCCTTGGTGTGAGCCCTGCAAAACTCTCGGTCCAATTTTGGAAAAGCACTGTGATGCAACGAATGGGAAAGTGGTGTTGGCGAAAGTCAACGTGGATGAGAATCCGTCTATTTCAATGGCCTTTCAGGTTCAAAGTATTCCCGCTGTTTTCATTATCAAAGATGGCGCAATAATGGATAGGTTCGTTGGTGCGAAACCTGATCATGCCATTAAAGAAATTGTTGAGGCTCTGATTCCATTGGGCGAGGCTGCGCTACAACCGGTGGCTGAAGTTGCTCTTGAGCCAGAACCTTTCGTCATTAATGATGATTTCGACAATGAGCTTGCAGGTTTGCTTCCACAAGTGAAAACCGATGAAGTTGCTAAATCTCGATACCTCGAAATACTTGACATCATGGGCACAGAAGACCCGCGCACGGTGGGGTATCGAAGAAAACTGGCTGCACAACTCTTTTAAATTCGCACACATGTAGCCGTGTATCAGCGGCTCATTGAACAAATTCAGTGGTTCGGATATCGCCGTGTCATTTCAACCGCAGTTGCTGTTGCGGTAGTTGCTCTAGGCGCATGGTGGGTGGTGCGTGTTCCGCCCGCTCCCGTTGAATCCACTATTTCGTTTACTACAACTTCGCTGACTGACGATGTATCTGCGTCATCACCATCGGGAGCGACTCTGTCGGTCAGCATCGTGGTTCACGTTGCAGGAGAGGTGAAGAATCCTGGCGTGTACACCTTGTCAACCAATGCACGAATGATTGACGCTGTGCTTGCCGCGGGTGGCGCTACTGCACGCGCCGACTTGGAAGTCATCAATTTGGCAACACCGCTCATGGATTCTTCACAGATCTATGTTCCAGCGAAAGGAGCAGCCGAGCGTCCTGTCTTCGCGCGGCCTCAACCTGGCATGAACGGCGTTCAATCAACTCAAAACACACCAGATTCAGGTGGCGTAGTGAATATCAATCGTGCTTCGGTAACTGAACTTGATGCACTGCCTGGCGTTGGTCCGTCGACGGCACAAGCAATCGTTGACTATCGAACGACGAACGGTCCATTTGGTTCGCCAGAAGATCTATTGAACGTAAAAGGAATTGGCCCCGCAAAATTTGAAGCACTGCGAAAACTGATTGGGGTGTAAATGCTGAATTACAGCGCGCCCAGCACAACGGTGCTGATGGCAAGTGAGAGCAGCGCGCCTACCCAAATGCCAATTGCAAATGGACGAAACTCTTGTATCCATTCAGGCCAACCCGATACTGCTTTACGCGTTGCGCGAAGAGCTGAAACATGGCCGACAGCAAACCAGAGCACCATGCTGAGGAAAAATGCCAGCAAGTACGCCGTGTTTGAAGAAACTGCGGGCACTCCAAGCATGGGCAGCACTGGTAGTGCAATGAGCAAAAGCAAAAAGCCGAGCACGCCAAACAGTGACCCAGGCAATGCAACAAGAAGTAATCCGAGAAGAGAAATCGCGAGCGAAGTACCGACTGCAATCAGGCCGCCACGTTGGCGAACCTGTGTGCGGTGAAAAGCAATCCCGTCATGTATCACCCTGTAATCGTACGAGCATTTGCAGGGTTTTCTGGGCTATTGCATCGTCGGAAAGCCATGTTGTGTGTCTGCGCCATTGTGTTGGTGTTGCACGGATGTTTTCAATGGACGCAACTGCGCTCGGCGAGCAGTGAGCAGTTCTACGGCTTTGCTCGCGTTGTGGAAGACCCAATTGCAAAATTTGGAGGAACGCAGGTGGTGCTCAACATAGAAGGCAAGCGCTATCTCGCCTTGGCTCACTCGGTGGCTGGTCGGCGAATGTTGTCGAGCGAAGCGGGAAACGTATTGCACGTTGAAGGAGTTCGCTCACCTCTGCCGAGCACTTCGGTTCGAAGGTATGCATCGCGACACATTGTTGGCACATTCAGTGTCACGTTCACAGACGAAACAGTTTTTCCCGCATCTCCGCTGTTTCGCAGTGCAAATAAAACACGTTCCACCATGCTGAAAGCCGCACGGCAGATGCCACGCGATGATGCGGCCCTTTTCATGGGGCTGGTAATTGGCGATGACCGCGCGCAACCGCGAGCCATGATTAACGCATTCCGTGAATCTGGGTTATCGCATCTCACTGCAGTTTCAGGTCAAAATGTTGCATTCGTACTTACCGTGTTCGGCTCGTACATCAATCGTGCCCGCACATGGTGGCGTCTTGGACTCACTCTGTTTCTACTTGGGTGGTTCGTGGTGATGACGCGGGCCGAGCCTTCGGTTCTGCGCGCATCGATGATGGCTGCGATGTCGGCTATTGCGTTCGCCCGGGGTCGTGACTTACCAGCGCGCAAAGCGTTGTTGTATTCGGTAGGTGTTCTCCTTGCTGTCGACCCGCTTCTCGTGTTTTCCATTGGCATGTGGATGTCGTCGTTGGCAACTGGTGGGCTGATTTTTGTCACGCCATGGCTGAAGAAACGCCTGCATGGCCCACAGTGGTTCACTGCGCCACTGTCCACAACGCTTGGCGCGCAGTTAGGCGTGATGCCTGTTTCGCTGTTCATCTTTTCCTCTGCTCCCGCAATCTCCCTCGTTGCCAATTTGCTTGCGGTACCGGTTGCAGGGTTCGTGATGCTCGTGGGAATGCCAGTTGTGTTCATCTGCGGTTTGTTGATCTCTATTTTCGGTCCCGCTGTGAGTCCATTGTGCGAGGTGGCCATGTTGCCCGTTCAGTTTGGAACTCGCTGGGTGTGGTGGGTTGCAGCAGTGGGCGAGCGCATCTCTCCACAGGGAATGGCGAACGTGTTGTTGTGGGCAGTTTGGGCTGCATTTCTTGTGGCACTACACCGATCTGCGAGAATGCATTCGTGACGGTGTATCTCATTACAGGCAGTGATTCGCGTTTGGTTTCTGTGAAACTCACCGACCTCACCACCGAACTCATTGGTGATGGCGACCGCAACACCATGTTTGAAAGCCACGATCTCGAATCGGTTACAGCCGACGAACGAGAGTCTGCAATTGCCAATGTGGTGATGGGCGCACAAACCGAGTCGCTGTTTGGTGATCAACGAGTTGTGGTGCTTCGGGGTTTGCAAGAAGCCACGGTCGATCAACTGAAGCCATTGGTTAAATATCTCGAGCGACCACTCGACGTCACGCACTTGGTGATTACGGCTGAAGGCAAACTGGCCAAGTCCACAACCGATGCATTGAAGGCTGCGGGCGCAACCACGTTCAATACTTCTCCGCCAAGTCGCAAGAACGACCTCACCACATGGTTCATGGAGCAGTTCACCGAGGCTGGCCTCAAGCTCGACTCTGCTGCGATTGCATCAATTATCGAATGGCTCGGTCAAGACCAAGCGCGACTGCCTTCGCTCATTGATGTGTTGTCTTCAACCTATGGCACTGCAAAGAAACTCAGCAGCTCAGACATCGAGCCGTTCCTCGGTGATCAGGGAAGCGTGTTGCCGTGGGACTTAACCGACGCCATCGATAAGTCCGACTCAAATTCCGCGCTAGTCATGTTGCGTCGCATGTTGCGCAGCGGCGAATATCACCCGCTGCAAGTGATGTCGTTGTTGCACGGTCACTACACCAAGCTCATGAAGCTTGATGGTCCCGATGTTCGGTCAACTCAAGACGCCATGAGCCTCATCGGTTCAAAGAGTGACTTCCAGGCAAAGAAATATCTGAGCACATATCAAAGAATGGGTTCGCGCAATATTTCTTCAGCAGTGCAGCTGCTGGCACGTGCAGATATCGATTTGCGCGGAGGCAAAGACTTAGAAGAAGAACTCGTGATGGAAATTTTGGTTGCTCGACTAAGCCGCTTGGGCGGAGGAGCACAGCGAGTTACTTCGCGGCGTTGATCTTCTTCATCAAGCGGCTCTTCTTGCGAGCTGCTGTGTTTGGATGAATCACACGCTTTGCCGAAGCCATGTCGAGGCGCTTTACAGCAAGACGAAGGGCTTCTGGGTTGTCATCGGTTCCGATGGTGTCAACAGCATTCTTGATACGGGTGCGAACTTCGCTCTTGGTTGCGCGGTTGCGCGAGGTTGCCTTGGCGTTCGTGAGAATTCGCTTCTTTTGGCTCTTGATATTTGCCACTTCGAGTAACCGTCTTTCGTTCTGTTGTTCCGTGAATTTCGGGACTCTTTAGGCTAACAGCGACACCCACGAGCCCCCAACTGTAGAATTTGAGGGCTGAAGCGCCGTTTCTCACCCCAAACCAGCGGCCCAGCAGAACAGCATCGCCCACATGGATCTCGCCAACATCCGCAATTTCTCGATCATTGCCCATATTGACCACGGCAAGTCGACGCTGTCTGACCGCATTTTGGAGATCACCGGGGCGGTGCAGTCTCGCGACATGCGTGCTCAGTATCTCGACAGCATGGACTTAGAGCGTGAACGCGGGATCACCATCAAGGCACAAAACGTTCGTGTGCCATGGAAAGACAATTGGTTGCACCTCATTGACACGCCGGGTCACGTGGACTTTGGTTACGAAGTCAGTCGCTCGCTTGCTGCATGTGAAGGCGTGGTGTTGGTGGTCGATGCGGCGCAGGGAATTGAAGCGCAAACACTTGCTAACTGTTACTTGGCGCTTGAAAGCAATTTGGAAATTGTTGCAGTGCTGAACAAGATTGACCTGCCAGCTGCAGACCCAGATCGTTACGCGATGGAAATTGAAAAGGTGTTGGGCATTCCTGCCGAAGACATCTTGCGCATTTCTGCAAAAACTGGTGCTGGAGTTCCAGAACTGTTGGACGCAGTTGTTGAACGCATCCCTGCGCCAAAGGGCGACATCAATGCGCCGTTACAAGCGCTCATTTTCGATTCACAGTACGACACCTATCGCGGTGTGGTGTCCAGCGTTCGCGTTATGAATGGTCGTATGAACAGCGGCAGCAAGTTGTTGTTCATGCAAACGAAGGCAACGCATGAAGTGTTGGAGATTGGCGCTCGCATGCCAGTTCCAACTCCAGTTGCCGAACTTGGGCCAGGCGAAGTGGGTTACCTGATTGCGGGAATTAAAGATGTTGGTGAAGCACGAAGCGGTGAAACAGTAACCACGTTTGCCGACCCAGCTGCTGAACCGCTTGATGGTTATCTCGATCCAAAGCCGATGGTGTTCTGCGGTCTGTTTCCAATTGACGGAGACGATTTCGAAAACCTGCGCGAAAGTTTGCAGCGCTTGAAACTCAACGATGCATCCATCACGTACGAGCCAGAATCTTCGGGAGCTCTCGGTTTTGGTTTCCGTTGCGGCTTCCTTGGTTTGTTGCACATGGAAATCGTGAAAGAGCGGTTGGAGCGCGAATTCAATCTTGCACTCATTGCCACCGCACCTTCAGTGGAGTACATGGTGCGTAAAACAGACGGCCAAGTGCTGAAGGTGGACAACCCCGCTGACTTGCCGCTCACGAACTACATCGCGTCAATCGAAGAACCATTTTTCCGGGTCAGCATCATTACGCCAAAGGAATACACGGGGTCGCTCATGGAGCTGTGCCAAGAGCGCCGTGGCGAACTCATCAAGTTGGAGTACCTGTCGCCAGAGCGTGTTGACATGCAGTATTCAATGCCACTTGCCGAAGTGGTGGTTGACTTCTTCGATCAATTGAAGAGCCGGTCACAGGGTTATGCCAGCTTGGACTACGAACTTGCCGGGTATCGCCCAAGCGATTTGGTTCGCGTGGACATTTTGCTGAATGCGTTGCCAGCAGATGCGTTCAGCACCATTGTCCACCGCGATAAGGCCTACAACTATGGCAACCGCATGTGTGGAAAATTGCGTGAGCTCATTCCAAGGCAAATGTTCGATGTGCCAATTCAGGCTGCAATCGGTGGTCGCATCATTGCCCGCGAAACCGTGAAGGCAAAACGTAAGGACGTGCTTGCAAAGTGTTACGGCGGCGACATTTCGCGTAAGCGCAAGTTGCTGGAAAAGCAAAAAGAGGGAAAGAAAAAGATGAAGTCAATTGGTCGCGTGGAAGTTCCCGGCGACGTGTTCATCTCGGCTCTCAAACTTGATGACTGAGTTAACTGAAGCAAAACGCGAAGGAATGTTCCGCTCGTTGAGCAACCGAAACGCCCGATTGTTTTTTGCAGGGTTGCTGTTTTCCAATATTGGTTCGTGGCTCCAACTCACGGCGACGTCTTTTCTGCTGTACCGATTAACGGGAAGCTCCGTTGATCTTGGGATAAATGCGGCACTGCAGTTCTTGCCGATGTTGTTGCTCGGTGCGTGGGCTGGGGCATTTGCTGACAGGTTTGATCGCCGTCGTACAACAGTGATTACGCAGTCACTGTTGGCGCTGCAGGCAATTGTGTTGGGCGTATGCGATGTTGCTGGTGTCATCAACGTCGAATTGGTATTTGTGCTGACTGGTCTTTTGGGAATCATTGGCGCTATTGATAATCCATCACGCAGAGGTTTGGTTACCGAGCTCGTTCCGCCACATGAAATTGGCAATGCCATGTCGCTGAACACCGCGGTCATGACAGGGTCACGAATTTTTGGTCCTGCACTTGCGGCAACGCTTGTTGGTCCACTTGGCACGGGTTGGCTATTCATCATCAACGGACTTTCGTATGTCTTCATGCTGTATGGAGTAGTGGGGTTGCGAAAGTCTGAAATGTTCACTCCTGAACCTCGACCCGCAGGAGGCACGCCGGTGCGCGACGGAATTCGTTTCGTTCGCACTCATCAACGATTGTTTCCGCTGTTTGTTGTTTTTTCCTTGGTCAGTACGTTTGCATTCAATTACGGCGTATCGCTGCCAAAACTTTCAGACACGCAATGGGGTAATGCCGAATACTTCGGTTGGGTGTTAGCGGTAACCAGTATTGGAAGTTTGATCGGCGCCTTGGCAACAGCCAGGTTGCATATGACTACTTACACATGGGTTGCGGGTGCTGCATTCATGTTGGGTATTGCCAACGTTGGCATGGCCATTGCTCCAAACGTGTGGGTCGCGTTTGTGTGGGCAGTACCTTTGGGCGCTGGAGGCGCGGCCATGATCGCAGGCGCAAACACCATCATCACTCAAGAAGCTCCGCCCGATATGCGGGGTCGCATGTTGGCGTTAACCGCAGTTGCATTTCTGGGCAGCACGCCAATTGGCGGACCAATCACCGGCTGGGTTGCCGACTATGTGAGCGTCTCGTGGTCATTGGCCTACGGAGGAATTATCACTTTGGTAGCGGCCGTCTTCATGTTCGTGTGGATATGGGTGAAAGATATAGAACATGCCTAAATCGGTGCTGTGGTTTCGACGAGATCTACGACTTGCTGACAATGAAGCGCTTAGTGCTGCTGCAGCACTTGGGGAAGTCGTGCCATTGTTTGTGCTTGATCCGCGATTCCTTGAAACATCTGGTGCACCGCGACTCGCATTTTTGTTTCGCAACCTTCGTGCGCTGAATGAATCAATGGGTGGAGCACTTGTTGTGCGCACGGGTAACCCAGAGCAAGTTGTTGCTCAGGTGTGCAGTGAGGCAGGTGCAGAGCGTGTGGTGTGTGCGAAGGACTTCGCACCGTATGGCATGCATCGTGACGAACAAGTTGCGGCATCGTTGGCAAAGAATGGCATCACCTTTCAGCAAGTTGGTTCGCCGTATGCAGTTGAGCCAGGCGTAGTGCGCAAAGGCGATGGAACCCCGTACGCGGTGTTCACTCCGTTTTCAAAAATATGGATGCAACGCGGATGGCCAGCGCCATTTGCCAAACCATCGGTTCAGTGGAGTGGAGCTCCTGAAGTTGCGAGTGAATCAATTCCGCAAGACCCACCGTGTGTTGCAAACTTGCCTGAGGCAGGTGAAGATGCAGCGTGGAAAGTGTGGGAGAACTTCCGCGATACGGCGCTTGATCTCTATAACGAAACACGGAATAATCCGAATATCGCGGGAACAAGCAAGCTGTCACCATATTTGCGCTTCGGTGTAATTCATTCGCGTTCGTTGCTTGCTGAGTTAAACGAAACAAAAGCGCATGCAGTATTTCGAAGCGAACTTGGTTGGCGAGAGTTTTATGCCGACGTACTCTTTCATCAGCCGCGAACGGTTCGTGAAAACCTGCAACGCAAGATGGATTCAATCGTGGTCGACACCGACGAACGCGCCCATCAACGATTTGCGTTGTGGTGCGAAGGCAAAACGGGTTACCCAATTGTCGATGCTGGAATGAAGCAACTACTTGCAACGGGGTGGATGCATAATCGCGTACGCATGATTGTCGCCAGCTTCTTGGTTAAAGACTTGCATCTACCGTGGCAGTGGGGCGCGAAGTACTTCATGAAGCATTTAGTCGATGGCGATATTGCTTCTAACCAACATGGTTGGCAATGGACTGCAGGAACGGGAACGGATGCATCGCCGTACTTCCGCATTTTCAACCCGATCTCACAAGGCGAAAAGTTTGACCCCAACGGCGCATATGTGCGCGCTTGGATTCCCGAACTTGCAGACACGCCAAATGACGTGGTGCACGCCCCTTGGCTTGCCGGATTGTTGAACCCGTATCTCGAGCCCATCGTGGACCATGCGCAAGAGCGACAAGAATCGCTCATTCGCTATAAGCAGTTATCGGTATCCTGAGAGGGATCCCGACATGCTTGACGACCGTAAAACAGCCATTCTCCGCGCAGTAGTTGAGGAGTACATCGCCACGGCCCAGCCCGTCGGCTCGTCCCACATTGCCGCATCAGACGGGGTGCAGGTGTCTTCTGCAACGGTCCGCAACGACATGGCATTCCTCGAACAAGAGGGGTACCTTGCGCAACCGCACACTTCTGCAGGTCGAATTCCTACAGATAAGGGCTACCGATTTTTTGTTGACCACCTCACACCAAACGGAAAACTTGGCGTTGCAGATCAAATGAAAGTCGGCGAGTTCTTCGATACCGCAACTGGACGTCTGGAAGAGACATTGCAACGAACCAGCACGTTGCTTGCTCAAATGACGAACTATGCAGCCGTTGTGCTTGGTCCTAAGAAAGAAGTTGCCGTTGTTCGTTCGGTGCAACTCGTTGGACTGTCGGCGCATTTGGCCACAGCGGTCGTGGTGTTGTCAAACGGTGCAGTTGAAAGTGAACCCATTGAACTTGCAACAACCATTTCAGAAGATGAACTGCAGCGCACTACTGCGCATCTTTCTCGTTTAATGGTCGGTAAGGCGCTTGGCGACATGACGCTTACTGCAGCAACTGGTGATGTCGTTATCGACACGTTGGCCAAGCAAGTGCTTGCAGCAATGAGCGGCCGACGAACAGACGAGTCGGTGTTTGTGGGTGGCGCGTCGGCTATGGCCGAAGCATTTGACGCTGTAGAAATCGTTCGATCGGTTTTGCACACGCTCGAGCAACAATTTGTCATGGTGTCGCTAGTGCGCGACATGTTGAATCGTGGATTGTCGGTGGCAATTGGTGCAGAGCACGGTGTGGAACCGCTTGCTG
>CANKVI010000026.1 GCA_947487095.1 Acidimicrobiaceae bacterium
CAAACATGGATCCAAGAATTAGGGATTGCAGGGCGGCTGAACCCAGTTTTTCATCAATGAATTGTGGAAGGAATGAGAGAAAAAACAATGCGACCTTGGGGTTGAACGTATTGACGATTATTCCTTGGATGAAACTTTTTCCTCGCGACAGTGAGGTTGTTTGTGCTTCCATTGCTTGCGGTTTTTTGATCAATGTTCGCAATCCGATAAATACGAGATAACCAGCACCTATCCATTTCACGATTCCAAACGCGGTCGCGGATGCCGCAATGACAGCTGACAGTCCGATAGTTGCAGCAATCACGTGAACAAAATTGCCTAGTTCAAGACCAGCAACGCCCGCAAGAGCAATGCTTCGACCATCAGCAATGCTGCGATTGATCACATATAACACTGCTGGCCCGGGGATAACCAAAAGAGCTAGCGAAGCGATCGCAAAAGCGATCATGGAGTCAAAACTTGGCACCAAAGAAGGCTAATCGCAAGTCTGCGTTAGACCTCCGACACCACGCGCCATTGGCGCGATCATTAGTCTGTGGGTATGAAAGTTTCTGTAGATATGGGTTCATGCCACGGTCATCAAATGTGTGCCATTGCCGCGCCAGAAGTATTTGGTAGCGACGAAATGGGCAATGCAACAGTGTTGATTACTGGCGATATCCCTGCAGAGCTTGAAGGGAAAGCACGTCGCGCCGAGGCAAATTGCCCGGAACGAGCAATCATTATTAGCGAATAGTGAACCTGGGGGGTTTATTATGACCGACACTCGTAAGCCAGTTGAAAGTTTGCTCACCGATTACGACATCTTTGAGCCGAGTTTTGTTGCCAACCCGTACCCGGGTTACAGCGAAATTCGTGAATCGGAATGCCCGATTGCTCGCACGGAGCGCTATCAAGGCTCGTGGTTGCCAACTCGCTATGAAGATGTTGTTGCGTTAGCGCAAGAATACGAAATCTTTACTTCACGCGGCATTTTGGTCATGCCTCCACCTCCTGGTCAAGCTGAAGGTGCGTACGGCGGCGTTGCTGCACCTCCAATCACGTCAGATCCACCAGATCACCACTGGCATCGTCGATTGATTCTTCCTGTGTTTGCACCACAAGCAGTAGCGAAGTACGAGCAGAGCACCCGCGACTTGTGCAATGCGTTAATTGATGAGTTCATCGACAAGGGCACGGCAGATGCTGCTGCCGACTACGCACAACACATTCCTGTGCGCGTTATTTCGAACATGCTCGGAGTTCCACTCGACATGGAAGAAACGTTTACGGGCTGGGTGCGTGGCGTGCTTGAAAACATGCACGACATGGAATTGCGTAAACGCAGTCGTTTGGCAATCATTGAGTACTTCCTTGCTCAAGTAGAAGATCGCAAAACTAACCCACGCGAGAACGACCTGATTTCGGAATTAATGAATACCGAAGTTGAAGGCAAGAAAGTTCCAATTGAATACGTGCTCGGTGTGTGCAACCTGATGTTGGTTGCAGGAATTGACACCACATGGTCGGCAATTGGTTCAGTCATGTGGCACATGGCCCAACACCCAGAGCATCGCAAGCAATTGCGCGAAAACGATGACCTATGGCCAACAGCCATTGAAGAACTGTTGCGCGTATATGCACCAGTAACGATGGCTCGCATTGTTGATCGCGACATTGAGTTTCAGGGTTGTCCAATGAAGGCAGGCGACAGGGTGCTGATGGCATTCCCGGCAGCTAACCGTGACCCGCGACAGTTCGAAAACCCAGACGAAGTGATTTTGGATCGCGAACATAATCGTCACGTGGCATTCGGTTCAGGAATTCACCGTTGCGCAGGCAGCAACCTGGCTCGTTTGGAAGTGCGTGTTGCACTACAAACGTGGCTTGAGCGCATTCCTGAGTTTGAACTAGTAGACCCAGCCACTGTTACATGGGCCGGCGGTCAAGTGCACGGCCCACGCAGTTGCATGGTGAAGTTTTAACTTACAGACAACGTTTTAGTTCGTTGCCTCCTCGGAGTGCACCACGTGGTGACCTTCAACATCGATTTTCGGAAGAATTCGGTTGATCCACGCTGGAATCCACCAGTTGCGATTCCCCAATAGTTCCATGGTTGCTGGAACGAGCACCATGCGCACGAGCGTTGCATCAATGAATACCGCAAGTGCAAGTCCAAGACCAAACAGTTTCAACTGACGGTCGTGTCCAAGCACGAATGCAGCGAATACGCACACCATGATGAGTGCTGCTGCAGTGATGACTCGTGCAGTTGCAGTAAGTCCATCTGCAACTGCGGAAGCGTTGTCGCCAGTGCGGTCGTATTCTTCCTTCACTCGCGACAGCAAGAACACTTCGTAGTCCATCGATAATCCGAACACGATGGCGAACAACATCATTGGAGCCCAGCTCTCAATTGGGCCAGCCTTACCAACACCAATCAGACTCATTCCCCAGCCCCATTGGAATACAGCGACAAGTACGCCGTATGCAGCGCCAATGGACAACAGGTTCATGATTACTGCCTTCAGTGGAACGAGCAAGCTGCGGAACACGGCCATTAACAGAAGGAATGAAAGCGAAAGAACGCCTAGAAACAAGTACGGCATGCGACCGCCAATTGATTCGGCAAAGTCAACACCTGCTGCAGTGAAGCCACCAACTTTTGCTTCAACGCCAGTTTGCGGAATGACGTTCGTGCGCAAGTTTCGAATGAGCGCTTCAGTCTGTGCGTCTTGTGGCGAAGTGGTTGGGTATGCCATAACGAGTGACAGGCTTCCGTCTTGCGATGCTGGCATGCCTTGAGCAAATGCAATACCTTCGGTGCTGTTCAACGTTGCAACAAAACTTTGCAATGCCTCAGGCGACTTTGCTGCATCGCCTTGCACGGTGATGAATAGTGGTCCATTGAATCCTGGTCCGAAACCTTCGGCCAACATGTCGTACGCGCGACGAACGGTGGTCGATTCCGGTGCGTTTCCGTTGTCTCCAAAACCCAAGCGAATAGAGGCCAGTGGTGCAGCGAGTACCAACAGTATTGCTGTTGCGCTGAGTGCAGCAGTCCACGGACGGCGCTGAATGAAACGACTCCAGCGATACCAAAATGAGAGCTCTTTAGCCTTTGGTGTGCGATGAGGAATATGACGGCGCAATGGTTTGATAACGAAACCAGTTGCGGTTACGACGAGTAATGCAATGACACCAATGAGTGCAATTACAGGATTTTCGGTGATGACTGCAATCAATGAACTGACAATGAAGATAACGAGTGAAATCAGTGCCGACCACGTGGTTACCCCAATGCGATGCTTCACCATTGCAAGCAGCGATGGAAGCAATGTGATGGAAGCGAGCATCATAATGAGCACGCCGACTACCGCTCCAACTGCAAGGCCACGAGCAAACGCAAGTCCCATGACGAACAAGCCGAGCAATGAAATGATGACGGTGATTCCCGCGAAAATAACTGCTCGTCCAGAAGTGTCGACTGCGTCAACAACTGCTTCTTCAACAGTGAGCCCCTCAGCCAAACCTTCGCGATAACGAGTGACGATAAACAACGCGTAGTCAATGCCTACGCCAAGCCCGATCATGGCAACGAGTGAGGTAGTGAAGTCAGGCATTGGAACAACGTGGCTCAAAATGATGGCAAGCGAAGATCCCACACCAAGACCGATAAGTGCCGTACCGATTGGTAGACCCATCGCAAGTACTGAACCAAAAGCAAGAACCAGAATGACCATTGCAGCGAGCAAGCCGTATAACTCGGATGCAGGCAATTCAAAACCAGCGAAAATGTTTCCGCCGTATTCCATTTTCAGGCCATCAATATTTACTGCTTTACCCATGTCTTGAATTTGCGTGGAGAGCGCTATTGCTTCTGACTGCGAACGAAGTGAAACATCGATCGAAGCAAAACCGGTGGTGCCTGCTTGGTTGATTTGACCCTGTGACGTTTCGCTGAATGGTGAGGTAACCGTTACGCCAGGTAGCGATTCAACATTGTCGAAAAATGGGGTAAGTGCAGCAACTACATCATCGGAGTTCACACCGTTTGGTGACGAAAACACAATCTCGCCAGAAAGCCCTGCTTTATTCGGGCTGTTAGCTTCGAGCAGCTTCTGCACATCGTTTGCTTCGCTCTGTGGCAATTCAAACTCGGTGCTGAAGTTGCTTCCCATCTTTCCTGACAGAACGACACCGATAACAAGCAGTGGAATCCAAATTCCAAACACCATGATTCGACGATGACGAACGCTAAAACGAGCGAGTGCAGCAAGCATGTAGGGGAGGTCTTTCTGTGCAAGGCCAACGGGGGGTCGGCTCAAGGGACTATTAGATAGTAATTGGCAGTGTTTGCGTGAAGTCGGATTGACAGAGTGAATTCAGTTACGCCATGAAACGCCGACTGGCCATTCGCCGATGCCGCCCTCTTCGACAAGAAAACCCGATAGTTCACGATTGAGATTCGCTGTTCTCCAAACCAACATGTCTTGGGCCATTTGCAATACTTCGTCGGTATTGGTGAGTGGGGTTCTCCAAGTGTCATCACTTTGGGTATCAAAGGCAAGCCACGAACCATCTCCAAATTGAACATACGCTTTGTCTCCATAAAAACGTGTTGTCAAATTGAATTGCTCGAGCCGTCGATCCCATGGCCAATCGCGTTTGGAATGGCGAATGAGAACAAATCTCCAGTCGTATTCCCAAGTTGCAGCAGTGCGCCAAGACTTAGGTTCATTTCCTTCAAGAAGTGGAGTGAGTGGAAACCCGTCGCATTGAATGGGAACTGGTTGGCCCAAAGCTTCTGCAATGGTGGGAAAGATGTCAATGTTTTCCGTGAATTTCGTGATGCTCGTTCCATGTGTTTCTGGATGACTCGGATCGCGCACAATTCCTACAATGTGATAACTCTGTGGGAAGAAGCCAAGTTTTTCTTTCAGGCCGTGATCTCCTAGTTGCTCGCCATGATCTGCAGTAACGATGATGACGGTGTTGTCCCACATTCCGCATTCTTCAAGAGTGTCCCAGACCCTTCCAAGTTGTTCGTCGACGTCGCTGATCATGCCGAAATACTGCGCCTTCATCTCGCGTTTTTCTGCGTCTTCCTGTGGGGCTTTCGCCTCTGGAACTTGCAAACACAAATCATGAAACGGGTGTCGGTCTGAGGATGGTTCAATAGGAAGTTCAATCGTTTTTGGGTCGTACTCCGTTGACCATTTTCCAGCAGCTGCATATGGCGGATGAGGGCGAAGGAAGCTTGCATGTGCAAACCATCCGTCACTTTGATTTTGAATCCAATCACATAAATGATTAGTTAAAAACGCAGACATTCCGAGTTCCGAGGGAAGAGTTGATTCAATTGCAATGTCGTCGAGTTCATTTATTGAGACATCAACTCCATTTTCACGAAGAAATTCATTCCACTTTGTAAATGGTGTTCCCATCGGTAACAAGCAATCGAACCCGCGGAGAACTGCTTCATAGGTAAATAGTCGAGGATCATCGGGGCCAGTGGTATCTCGTGGGTCAACTGCTTGATCGGTATATCCAAACAATTTTGGTGAATAGCCTGCTCGCTGCGCGAGAAGCGCAACGTTGTCGAACCTGGCATTGTGTGGAGTTCCGTTCGCAACAATTCGGTGATTCATTTGATACATGCCCGTATACAAACTTGCTCGACCTGGGCTGCACGGAGCACTTTGGCTGAAGTGATTGGTGAGGCGAACTCCTTGACGTGCCAAGCGGTCTAAATTCGGTGTTTTTACAACAGGGTGACCAGCGCTCGAGAGGCAGTCGCCACGAAATTGATCCAAAGTAATGAGTAGAACATTAAGGGTCATGAATAGGGAGCATAGTGTGATGGTTATGAACGCTGTTTTGCCAACAAATGAATTGGTGGAAACTCATAACGGCGTAAAACTTCGCGTACTTACCTGGACACCCTTGCAGTCGAACACGCAGATCCCTCTTTTGCTGGTTCATGGCCTTGCGTCAAATGCCCTTCTCTGGCAGGGCGCTGCACATGAATTCGTGAACATGGGCCATGTTGTGAAGGCGGTGGATTTACGTGGCCATGGGTTGAGCGAAAAGCCCGATGACGGGTACGACATGCAGACGGTGACGAACGATGTGGCAGGAGTATTGCGCGTGCTCGCGTCGCAAGGCTACGAACGACCTGTTGTTGCAGGTCAATCATGGGGCGGCAACGTTGTCGTAGAACTTGCGCATGTTTTTCCCGAACTTATTCGCGGAGTCGTAGCAGTAGACGGTGGATTCTTGGAATTGCAAGAACATTTTCCGCAATGGGAAGAATGCTCAGTGGCACTTCGTCCACCAAATTTGTTGGGCACTCCCGCGTCACGGATGCGTGGATATATGGAAGGCGCGCATCCTGATTGGCCAAAAACGGGAATCGATGGTTCGATGGCAAACTTCGAACAGTTGCCAGACGGCACTATTCGCCCATGGCTTACGTTGGAACGTCACCTGATGGTGTTGCGCGGCTTATGGGAACATAAACCCACTCATATCTATAAGGACATCTCGGTACCGGTGATGTTCGTGCCCGCAGAAGGTCCGGGCGGTGTGTTTTCAGATACCAAACGTCAGGCAATTGAACGCGCATTGCACAGTGTGCCCAAAGTTCGGGTTGACTGGTTTAGTCCTGCAGATCACGACTTGCATGCACAACACCCCGTGCGTTTTGCTCAAGTAGTGCATGCCGCAACAACAGATGGGTTCTTTTCATGACGCTTCCCCGCATGTTGGTGATTATGGGTTCTGGTGAAACCGCACCAACCATGGTGCCAACGCACCGCTTGATTTCTCGGATGTTGCCTACCTCTGCACGAGCCACATTGCTCGACACGCCGTACGGGTTTCAAGAAAACGCCCCAGAGTTGGCCTCAAAGGCAGTGGAGTATTTCAACACCAGCATCAACATGAAGTTGGATGTAGCTGGGCTAACGCAATTGATTGATGCGGATGCATTGGCTGTTGAACGCGGTCTGCAACTTGTTGCCGATGCGCATTATGTTTTTGCAGGTCCGGGTTCACCAACGTATGCATTACGTCAATGGCATGGAAGCGCACTCGCCGGATTGTTGGTGAAAAAGTTGCGAGATGGAGGAGTAGTTACATTCGCATCTGCTGCCGCACTGACACTGGGACGTTTCACGCTTCCTGTGTATGAAATTTACAAAGCAGGAGCAAACCCGTATTGGCTAGAGGGTTTGAACATTCTTGGCGAAATTGGCATAAACGCTGTAGTTGTTCCGCATTACAACAATGCTGAAGGCGGTCATCACGACACTCGTTTTTGTTACATGGGAGAGCGACGCCTTTCGGTAATGGAAACTGAGTTGCCAGACGAAGTGTTTGTTTTGGGTGTAGACGAACACACTGGCTTGATGCTTGATCTCGATGTAAATCAGGCAACGGTGGTGGGCAAGGGAGTGATCAGTATTCGCATGCGCGGTGCGACAACCGAAATCGCAAGTGGCGAAGTGTTCTCCATTGATCGTTTACGCAACCCATGGTCGGAAGCTTCGACGTCAGTAGTTTCAGCACCTGAACCAGTTGCCGCAGCAGTTGTTGAAACGGCAGATAGCAATCTGCGCCAAGCAACTGATCGATTAAACATTGCATTTCAGGCCGCAATTGATAATGCAGATGCAGATGCAGCAGCACGTGCGGCGTTAGAGCTTGACGACGCGATTGCCGGTTGGTCTATTGACACTCTGCAAAGTTCGGACGCCGACTATGCGCGCAGTGTGCTGCGCAGCATGGTGACGCGCCTTGCTGGTGCTGCAACGGCTGGATTGCGTGATCCGCGCGAAGTAGTTGGGCCATTTGTGCAGATTCTGCTCGACCTACGGGCACAGGTTCGCTCAGATAAGCGCTTCGATCTTTCCGACATGATTCGCGATCGTTTCGCCGAAATTAAGGTTGAGGTACGAGACACCCCACAGGGTGTTGAATGGGGCTTCCGCCAGGAGGGTTAGATCGTGGTGGTGGTGAGGTCGTCGCCAAGCACGATTTCACCAGCAAAGTACTTCGCAGCGAATGCACGCCATTCATCTTCTTGACCTGGCTGCATTGACGGAACGTAGTGCGTAAGGATCAGTTTCTTGATTCCAGCCTTCGTCGCTGTTTGCGCAGCCTGCTCCAAGGTTGAGTGATAATCCAAAATGTCGAGGAAACGCTTGTTGTTAACGAGCTTGACAAGGTCTTCGCGGATAACAGTTTGTACGTAGGCATCGGCACCTGCACAAATTTCGTCCAGCGTGTCGCAAGGAATGCCATCGCCACCAAGTACAACTGACTTGCCGTCGTGTTCCAAGCGGAATGCAACGGTTGGCTCAACTGGTTGGTGGTGCGTGCGTGCGACTTTTACCTGCACATCGCCAATTGCAAACGTTGCACCTGGTTGCACTTCGGTAACCACAACTTTTGGCTTATAGGTAAGTGTGTCGGTGTGGTGGGCAAGACGGTATGAAATGTCTGGTGCAAGCATCATCAAAATTCCGTCCACCACTGTTTGGGTTCCTGGAGGGCCGTACACATTGAGCGGTGTTTCAATGCCGGTCATAACCCAATGACTCGTGATGACGTCATTCAAGTCGGTGATGTGATCGCTGTGCAGGTGGGTAATGAGCACTGCGTTTAGCAGCACGGGCAGTGTGCCTGCTCCCGCGAGTCGCATGACGACTGCGCGACCTGCGTCCACCAAGATGGTTTGTCCACCTGCGCGAACCAATGTTGCTGGTCCGCCTCGACGTGGGTCGGGTAGTGGGCTTCCGGTGCCAAGCAGTGTGATTTCCATGTTTGTTTCCTTTACAGAGGTGTTGATGCGATGAATGAGTTGATGAGTGCGGCGACTTCCTCGCCCTTGTCTTCTTGAACGAAATGTCCGCCACCTTCAATGGTGACGTGTGGCTGACCTTGCGCTCCAGGGATCAACGTCATGAATGGTTTTGCTCCACCCTTGGTGACTGGGTCTTTGTCGCCAAAGCAACACAACACTGGACGTTCAAATTTCTTCAGAATTTCCCATGCTGCAATGTTGTCGTTGGATGCAGGGTCGGCAATCGATGTTGGAACGAACGAAGGGAAAATTCGCGCGCCAGCCTTATACGTGTCGTCAGGGTATGGTGCGTCATATGCAGCAATGGTGGCTTCGCTTAAGTCTGTTGCGCTTCCACCATTGACGATCGTGCCAATTGGGAACACCTTTGAATTCTGCGAGAAGTCACGCCAGGCAATAAATGCATCGGTTGGTGGATGTTCGCCAGTAGGAAGACCGGTGTTGCTCACCACGATGCGCGAGAAGCGCTCGGGTTCTGCGGCAACGAGGCGAAGTCCAACAAGCCCACCCCAGTCTTGGCCGAAGAACGTGGCCTTGCGAATGGACAGGTGGTCAAAGAGCAACTCGGCCATCCATTGCACATGACGCGAATAGGAATAGTCGGTCATCTCAGATGGCTTGTCGGACTTTCCGAAACCAACAAGGTCTGGGGCAATGACGCGATGGCCTGCTGCAGCGAGGATGGGAATCATCTTGCGGTACAAGTACGACCACGATGGTTCACCGTGCATGAGTAACACGATGTCTCCGTCGCGCGGGCCTTCATCTAGGTAATGAACACGGAGTTTTCCGCCATCAAGATCGTTGATCTCCACATAATTTGGGGCGAATGGATAATCGGCGAGATTGGCGAACCGGTCGTCGGGTGTACGTAGTGATTTCATTGAAGTGCCTTTCGAATCGACTCGGTAAGTATTGACTTAATGGTGAGAACTGACATCTTTTGGTCTGAGCGCATCATGTCGTAACTCTCAAATGTGGTCAACGAATCGATGATGGCTACTGCGGCTTGCTGTTGCTGCTTGTCAAACGCCGAAAGTTCCTCGGCGAAGTGTTTGATGATTTGAGTACGAAGTAACTTGCGTCCGAAGACGAGTTGATTTTTGATGATCGGATTCTTGAGGGCGAACGATCGCGCTGCAGGAGCAATCTTTTCGTTCATGGTGTAAATGCGAACGCGCTGATTGACGAAGTTTTCAATTTTTGTATCCAATGAACCAATACCGGCATCGTCAATGAGTGCGTACTCAATTTCTTTCGAAAATGCCAGATCGCAAACCGAGCGGTACAGGTCGTTTACATCTTCGAAATATCGAAAGATAGATCTCTCTGATAACCCAGCTTTGCTTGCAATGAGCGCAGCGCTGATTTCTGTCTCTCCATTTTCAATAAGGCCGAGCAATGCATCGACAATGTCTTGTCGATTGCGTTCGCGCCGCAGACTTCTTCCATCTACGGCCGACGCTGGAATGTTGGTCATGAGGTTATGAAGTGATTCCGTCAATTGAGGCGGAAACAGTCATTGCATAACTCTCACCAGAAGAAAGACCATTGATCGACGCAACGAGCGCATCTGCTTCTTGTTCGGTTGAAACGTGAACAAATTGCACGGTGTCATATTTGCGACCGTCACCGATGATGGTTCCTTCTGCCCACATTCCAACTGCGTTCGGCAATGAACCAAGAACGTGATCGCGGTCTGCTGCTTGGCGAACCACCATGACAATATTGCGCAACCCAAAATCTTCGGGACGAGTACGCGTGTCTAGTGCTTCATCGACTGGCCTGCAACACACAATGGTGGTGCGCTTCATGCCAGCAGCCTTGTGCTCGTGTTTCTCGGCGAAGTCTTTGCGCTGTTGCATGTCGATAAACGATTTTCGAGTTGCATAACGCACGATGGCAATGCGGTCCCAGTCTTCGTCGCCAATGTGATTCTTCGTTACGTCGGCAACGAACACAATGTCGGCACCAATCTTGTTCAGAATTGATGCTGGGTTGTACTTGTCGTCGGCTTCACGTCCACTTACTTGTGGTGCGTCGGTACTGCTGTATTGGGCAACGTCGTGGTACTTCATGAGGTTGACCATGAAGATTGGTCCGTCTTGTTCCGGGGGAGTTGTCGCCAACTGTGCGGCGTAGTCCAAGTCGATTCGGCCGTATTTGTGCTTGAGATTTGGTGTTTTTTCTTCGGACA
>CANKVI010000027.1 GCA_947487095.1 Acidimicrobiaceae bacterium
TGCGCGCAGTCGCAGTCACATTGGTGGTGCTGAGCCATTTGGGCATAGGAATGTTCAGTGGCGGTTTCGTTGGCGTGGACATGTTCTTTGTGGTGTCGGGTTTTGTTATTGGCCTGACCATGGTCAACGAACAAGTCACCACGGGAAAGATTTCGTTTACACGATTCTTTGAGCGCAGGTTCTTCCGTATATTCCCACCGCTTTCGTTCATGGTCGCGGTGATGACGGTGTATGCGTATTTCATTGTTCCGTTTACCAAAGCGCAAGACTTTTTCATTGAGCAAGCGCGCGCCGCATTGTTTAGCTACGGCAACTTTTTCTTCATGTTCCGAAAACTGAATTATTTCGTTCAATCTGGCGATATCACGTTCTTCCTTCACACATGGTCGCTCGGCGTTGAGGAACAGTTTTATATTGCGTTACCTCTATTTCTTGCATTGCTGGCGTTAATCGGTCGATTTTTTGACATCTCTCAACGGATTCGTATCTGGACCATTGGTTTCGTAGTTCTTGGTTTGGCCTCAGCATTCACGATGTACGGAGCAAGCAGAGAGAGTTACGGCTGGTTTGACCCGCAATTTCGACCGGGGTTTCTGTTTTATTCTCCGTTCACTAGAGCTTGGGAATTCTTCCTGGGTTTGCTTGTCGCAATTGCAGTATTGCGTTACGAGCAGGGAAAGAGGTTTCTCAGTTCCACAATTCGAACTGGGCTGTCAGCCGTTTCCATGTTGGTAATCCTCTATGTCTTGGTGACAAGAGTTGATGGTAATGGTTCGCAAATTCCTGCTTCTGCTTTGACGGCTCTGGCAACTGGACTGTTGATCTTTTCACTTTCTGGCTCGAAACTTGATGCGCAGAGGTTTTTCGGGATTGGAATTTTTCAGGCAATTGGAAATAGTTCGTACTCCATTTACCTATGGCATTGGATCGGTGTATCGATTTCGTTAGACCTCATGCGACCAGATTCTTCAATTGATAAATCCCTCTTGGTCGCGGCTTCAATGCTTCCCGCAGTAATTTCCTATCGCTATATTGAGCAACCATTTCGCAAGTTGCGAACAGGAAGCACCAAGCTAAAAGTTTTCTCTGGTCTTGCGCTCGTGCTGGTTCCAACTCTCATGCTGTTTGGTCTTGATTTCACAAAAACACAGGCTCGCGAAAGTTATGGAAACGTGTGTGCCAGTACCGTTCTTAGTGGCTGTGACTTTCTGAATGATGTGTGCGTAGTGGGTGAAGATACAGCGGCAAAGAAAGTGTTGCTGTACGGCGATTCGCACATCTATCAACTCATTCCGATTTTTGTTGATTACACGAAGTCACATGATGTCCAGATCACGACCTGTGCTTTGAATTGCAGTCCTGAGAATTATTCATCAATCAAAGATGGAACGTTTGCGCCAGGAAGCTTTGATCTCGTCATCAACTCCTTCAAAACAAATAGCGAGGAAATTAGTAGAGAGAAAAGGCTTGATCTCGCTACCACGTTCAGTGCATTCGCGTCAGATCGCGGGGCCGAGTACCTCATCGTGCTCGATAATCCGTTTTACGCAGAAAGTGTTGCACCGCGGCGAATTCGTATGCCTGAGTTGGTGCCGCTTTCTCGAGCCGATCAAGATGCAGTTGCAAACCCAATCACTCAGAACTGGAAAGACGACGCCGGCGAAGGAACGTTTTTCTACGATCCGTTCACGGTGTTGTGCAATGCAACCGAATGTCCGCTTGAGAAAGACGGAAAAGTGTTGTACCTCGATAACAACCACCTGTCCATGCTGGGAGTGCAACTGCTTGAGCCAAGTTTGATCAACATGGTCAACCAAATTCTTGCTCAGCAATAAAGCGCAAGTGCGATGAAACGCGCCTAACCTACACACCCAAGCCCAGGTGGCGGAATGGTAGACGCGGGGGGCTTAAACCCCCCTGGCTAGAAATAGCCGTATGAGTTCGAGTCTCATCCCGGGCACAAAGAGTGATAATCGGTATCTCGTCAGGCCATGGTGTCGGGCAGACTAGAGGGATGCCATTGCCAACTGGAACACCAACGAATGCCCAGTTGCGCTCGGCACTCGATGCTCGAACGGCACAGATGCTTACTCATGTGCAGCAATTCGTTGATCTTGAGTCGCCGTCGAATGAACCAGACCTTTTGCAACGCAGCGCAGAGTTTCTCGCTGGCGTCATGACACAAGTGCTGGGTAAAGCCCCAGAAATCATTCCTGGTGCAAAGGGCCCACATGTGCATTGGAAGGGTGGCGACAACGCCAAAGTGTTGTTTGTTGGTCATCACGACACTGTGTTTCCAAAAGGCACAGTTAAAAATCGCGGATTTAGCGTGGATGGTGACATTGCACGCGGGCCAGGCATTTTCGACATGAAAGCCGGAATCATTCAAGCCATTTATGGAATGAGTGAAATTCGTGAGTGCGAGCAAGTTGAGATTCTGATTTCATCAGATGAAGAAATTGGCTCGTATACGTCTCGCGAACTGATTGAGGCACGTGCACTCGCAACAGGAAATGTTTTGGTACTTGAGCCAAGCGGAAACGACGATGCGTTGAAGATCGCGCGAAAAGGTGTGGGCACGTTCACTGTTGACATCGTTGGTCGCGCCAGTCATGCCGGCTTGGAACCGGAAAAGGGAATCAACGCGCTTATGGAGCTTGCGGCTCAGGTGCAGGCGATTGCTGCAATTGCTAAACCAGAAGTTGGCACAACGGTGACACCAACTGTCGCTACTGCTGGCACAACCGAAAATGTGGTTCCTGCAAGTGCGCAAATCACGGTTGATACTCGCGTGAATCTTCCGGCAGAAAAGCAACGTGTCGAGCAAGCGTTCGCTGCGTTGAAGCCCACGGTATATGGTGCAACATTGACTGTAAGTGGAACGATCAATCGACCACCGATGCACGAATCTGCAGCACTCGCTCTGTACGAAATTGCAAAGCGTGTAGCACCCGAAGTTGGCATCAATGACTTGCGAGGAATTGCTGTTGGCGGTGGGTCTGACGGAAACTTCACTGCAGCAATTGGAGTGCCAACACTCGACGGCCTTGGTGCTTGTGGTGGCGGCGCTCATGCCGACACCGAATACATCAAAGTGTCAAAAATGGGTGAGCGCGCTGCACTCGTTGCTGCAATTGCGCGCGAATTAGTAAACGGCTAACGCCAACTATTCAAGTTCAAGTAATCCGCCAGCGCCCAACGTGCCTGCACTGCGGTATTCATCAATCTTTGCTCGCGTGTCTTGAATGTCTAAGTTGCGCATGGTGAGCTGACCAATTCGGTCAAGTGGACCGAATGCTGCATCTTCTACGCGTTCCATGCTCAGTCGCTCTGGTGCATACGTCAGGTGTGGGCCCGTTGTATTCAAGATGCTGTAGTCGTCGCCACGGCGAAGCTGAATGGTCACGTCGCCCGTAACAAGTGAACCAACCCAACGCATGAGCGGCTCGCGAAGCATGAGTGACTGCGGGTCAAACCAACGGCCCTCGTACAACAAACGACCGAGTCTGCGTCCCATCTGACGGTAATTCTCCAGCGTGTTCTCGTTGTGAATTGCGGTGAGCAATCGCTCGTATGCAATGTGGAACAGAGCAAGTCCTGGTGATTCGTAAATTCCGCGACTCTTGGCTTCGATGATGCGGTTCTCAATTTGGTCGCTCATCCCAAGTCCGTGTCGACCACCAATCACGTTGGCTTCGTTCACCAATTCAGTTTGTGTGGCAAATGATTTGCCATTTAACGCAACAGGCCAACCTTCCTTAAACGACACCACCACATCTTCGGTGGCAATGGAAACCGAAGGGTCGTAATGAGCAACACCCATGATTGGTTTCACGATGTGCATGCTTGTATTCAACTCTTCAAGTTGTTTTGCTTCGTGCGTTGCTCCCCAAATGTTTGCATCCGTTGAGTACGCCTTCTCGGCCGAGTCGCGGTACGGAAGTTTCCTTGCAGTAAGGAACGCGCTCATTTCTGCACGTCCACCCATTTCGCGAACGAAGTCTGCGTCGAGCCATGGCTTGTAAATGCGGAGTTTTGGATTAGCGAGCAGTCCGTAGCGATAGAAGCGCTCAATGTCGTTGCCCTTGTATGTGCTGCCATCTCCCCAAATTTCTACGCCATCTTCTTTCATGGCGCGCACCAACATGGTTCCTGTTACGGCGCGTCCAAGCGGAGTGGTGTTGAAATACGTTTTGCCAGCGGTGGTGATGTGAAATGCACCGCATTGCAAAGCAACAAGGCCTTCATGAACTAATTCGGTTCGACAGTCAACAAGTTTTGCGCCCTCTGCTCCGTATTGTTTGGCGCGAACAGGAACACCGTCTAGGTCGGGTTCGTCTGGCTGTCCAAGGTTGGCTGTGTATGCATAGGGAAGCGCACCTTTTTCGCGCATCCACGCAACTGCTGCGGAGGTGTCAAGACCGCCGGAGAATGCAATGCCAACGCGCTCGCCAACGGGTAGTGACGACAACACTTTGGCATTGGAAGCAGCGGCGCTTGAATCTGGCATGTAAACACGGTACTGAATTTGGTGCGCTGAAGGCGACCGCTTTAGTTGTGTGTGCGTCCTGCAATTGTCGCAATGGCGATGAACAGTGCCGATACCGCGACGATTCCTTCAATGATTGCGACTCCAGGCGAGCCAGCAATATCGCCAATCGCCACGCCAGCAAGCACAAGTGAGCATCCAATGCCGACATAGCCGGCAATTCGTGGAAGTCGAATAATGGCAATGATGCTGACAACTGGCATCAAAAATGGCAACGCCCACAAGAGGGGGAATGCCGGATTCGATTCTGGGCCAAGCCACCAGGTGGATTTTCCAACCGACCTACTTGCTATTGCGGCACACGTAATGGCTGCGGTAACGAGCAACCATGAAGTAATGCCGACAAGCTTCCAAGGTGGCTTCACACCCTGCACAGTACAACCCAAACCGCTCCAGTTAGCCTGATGGCGCATGCCCGGACCATCTTTCACTCGTTTTTCGGTGTTTTTTCCCATGTGGAACGAAGAGGAATATCTTCAGCGTGCGTTGAATGCTGCGATTGAACTTGGAGACGAACTGATCGCCAATGGCACGGTGCAGGACTATGAAATGGTCATCGTCAACGATGCATCAACTGATGCAACTCCGCAATTGGCAGATGCTGCAGCAGCAGCAAACCCACGGGTCAAAGTGGTCCATCATCCCGTAAATCGCAAACTGGGTGGATCAATCAAGTCTGGTTTTGCCGCCGCAACCGGTGATGTTGTGTTGTACACAGATGCCGATTTACCTTTTGACTTCCGCGAAGTACACAAAGCGTTGCGGCTGATGCAGCAGTACGAGGCAGACGTTGTCGCTGCGTATCGATTTGATCGCACCGACGAGGGCTACGTGCGAGTGGTGTATTCGTTCTTATACAACCTCCTTGTGCGCGCACTGTTCGGTTGTCGCTTCCGCGATGTGAACTTTGCATTCAAATTGGTTCGCAGAAATGTGCTTGACACTATTGATCTGACCAGCGAAGGTTCATTTATTGATGCTGAACTAATGGTGAGCGCACGCAAGCTTGGCATGAGCGTTGTTCAATTCGGTGTTGACTATTTCCCGCGCACTCGCGGTGTATCGACATTGAGTTCGCCATCGGTCATCGTAAAGATCTTGAAAGAAGCTTGGTCGTTGCGCGCGCATCTCAATGCACTCGCACCGAAGAAATCATGAACGACAAGTTTGATAACTATTACGAGGGAGACTTCGAATACGACGAAGACTTCTTGGGTGACGATGTTCCTCCTGTGCAAAGTGCATACGAACGTTGGAGGCCAGCACTTGTTGCGTTTGCGGTTCTCTTTACCGTCGTTGCATTTGGGGTTCTTGCAAGTGACAACCAAAACGAAAGTGCAAATGGAAGCTCTGACTCCACTGTTGAGCAAACAACGGTTCCGGTAGTCACAGTTCCGCTTACACGCACCATAAAGTTGGGCATGAAGGGCGACGATGTGTTGCGGTTGCAGCAGCGCCTCTCCGCACTGCGTTTTGATCCGGGTCCAGAAGATGGCATTTATGGCCAGAACACGGTGCAAGCCGTGTGGGCTTTCCAAAAATTGGTGATGCAAACTCCACGCGAACGTGCAACAGACGAGGTGACTCCATCTACATGGGCAATTATGGAGACTGCGTCCTTGGTGACCCCACGTCGACAGGCCGATTCACCAAGCCATGTGGAGATCTACCTTCCCGAACAAGTGATGGTCGTGTTTAAGGGTGACGAGCCGCAGTTGATCACCCACATCTCTTCTGGCTCGAATGAAAAGTGGTGTGAAGAAGTAACGATTGACCCTGGCCAGGATGGAAACAACACAGCGAAGCAAATTAAGCAAGGAATTTGTGGCGATGCGATTACTCCGCCAGGAATCTTCTACTTCTACAACCGTCACACTGGAATGCGCGAATCAAAACTGGGAAGTATGTACAACCCTGTGTACTTCAATTACAACATCGCGATTCACGGAGCGATTCTGGTTCCTCTCAAACCGGAATCGCACGGTTGTGTGCGAATTCCAATGTCGGTTGCTCGTTACTTTCCGGCACTGGTTAAGTACGGCGATCGTGTGTACGTGTTTGATGGCATCAAAGAGCCAGAAGAATACGGATCTCCAGTCCCACCGTTCGACAAACCAGACCCGAACTACACCACAACGACTTCGTCAACCATCGCGCCAAAACCTGGCGCTACGACCACTGTCGTTCCCTAGTTTGTCGGCTCGTTCATTGGAATAAGGTTCAGCACATGGATCGCATTCAATACAACGAGTTTTCTCTGTTTGCCGAAAACATCTCCGAGTATTCATTGACGGTGTCTCCAATGCCGTCAGTTACTCGCGTTGATACTGCGCTGAGCGATGGCCGAGTACTGAGTGCATTGAAATGGGGAACTGAAGAACCACGTTTGGTGTTGGTGCATGGCAGTGGTCAAAACGCTCACACGTGGGACACCGTCGCGTTGGCTTTGAATGTTCCATTGATTGCTGTCGATTTACCAGGTCATGGTCACTCGTCGTGGCGTGAAGATGCGACATATAGCCCGCAAGGAATGGCGCAAGACATTGCGCAAGTAATGAATGCACACGCCAAACATGCAGTCGCCATAGTTGGTATGTCGCTTGGCGGATTGACATGTCTTGCCCTTGCAAACGCACATCCAGAACTCGTTCCACATCTTGTGCTCGTCGATATCACGCCTGGAGTGACGAGCAAGAAGGCAAAAGCAGTACTCGATTTCATTAATGGTCCACAAAGCTTTGCAAGTTTTGATGAACTCTTTGCACGAACGAAGGAACATAATCCAACGCGCAGTGAAGCAAGTTTGCGCCGAGGAATACTGCACAACGCAAAGCAAATCGAAGACGGTTCGTGGCAATGGCGTTATGACCGCCGCGGACAAACCGAAACTGCTGGCTCTGCGCCCGGCCACGAGGCTCCGCGATCACCAATGTGGGACATGATCTCGTCATGGAGCAAGCCATTGCTTATGGTTCGTGGTGGAGTGTCTCCTGTGGTCGATGATGAAGACATTGCAGAATTGCAAAAACGATGCACACAGGCGGAGGTGGTAGTGGTTGAAGGAGCTGGCCACAGTGTGCAGGGCGACCGCCCCGTTGAATTAGCAAATTTGCTCCGCCGCTTCGCCTCGTGAGTGATGCCCGAATTAGCCTGATTTTATGAAGCTTCTTGCGCCAACAAAAAAGCTGGGCCGTCCGTGCTCAACTGATGCTGGAGAAACACGCGAACGCCTCATTCATGAAGCTCGTGCATCATTTGCAACCATTGGTTACGACGCAACGACCAATCGCACGGTTGCCGCTGCGGCGGGAATAACAACCGGTGCGATTTACCACTACTTTCCTTCAAAACTTGACATGTATGTGGCGTCTTTCGAACAGGTGCAAAACATGGTGACAGAAGCCGTGGTTGCAGCAGCTGCACCATGCGAATCCCTAGTTGACAAGTTTTCGGCAATCATCGATGCGCTGACTGAAGTAAGTAAAAACGATCCTTCACTGCTTGGATTTGTTGTTGGAGTATCTGCAGAGGCGCGACGTCATCCAGAACTATCGGTAGCAATTCGTCCACTTCGTAAAGAGTGGGCTGTTTTTTTCCAGGAACTTTGCGAAAACGCTGTTGCTCGTGGAGAAGTTGGATCTGAAATGTCGGCCCGAACACTGCAAGATCTGTTCGACGTAATGATTTCTGGTTTGGCGCGGTTTGCTTACGTCATTAATGACAGAGAGCGTGAAGACGCAGTTATTGACGGCTTGAAGCGATTTGTTGCTGCCGCTGTGTCCTGAACAAATCGGCCAACACAAGCGCAAGACACACCCAAATCAGGGAGAATCCTGCAACCTTTGACGACGTGAGTGCCTCGTTGAACATCAGCCAACCGATCAAAAAATTCATCGTGGGCACGATGTATTGCATTGGTCCAAGAATGGTGAGCGGCGTGCGCTGAGAAGCACTGGCAAACATCAGTAGTGGCACTGCAGTAATCACACCGGTGAATGCAACGAAGATCCATTCCACCGAATTGGCAGTATTCTGAACACTGCCAGCCTTGTTCCACGTTGCGAATAAAAAGATGAATGCGGGTGCGGCAAGCACAATCACTTCTGCAGTGAGGCTCTCAAGTGGGGCAAGTGGAACCTTCTTCTTTAGGTAGGCATAGAACGTCCATGACGTTGCAATGATCAGCGCAATCCATGGCACACGTCCATACGCAACAGTAAGTACAGCTATCCCGCCAACTGCAAAAGTCACCGCTACACGTTGAATTCCGCGCAGTTTTTCGTGCAACACGAAAACACCAACAACGATGGTGAGAATTGGCGCAATGAAATAACCAAGTGCAGTTTCAATGACATGGTCGTTCACCACTGCCCACACATACGTTGCCCAATTGATGGTCAGGAGCACGCTTGCAAGTGCAATTCGGAGCAACAGTTGTGGGTTGCGTAGCGAACGCAAGAGTGGCACTAAACGTCTGGTGCCAAGCATGACGACGGTAAGCACCACTACCGAAGAAGTGATTCGCCAACCAATGAGTTCAAAGGGATCAAAACCATGCAGTTCTTTCCAATACAACGTGAGCGCACCCCAGATGAAATACACCGAAAGGGAGAGAGCAATTGCCGACTGCGAAGTCTCTGGCTTGGCAACAGGCTCCGTCATGATTCGTTCACGCTAGTCCCGCAGGTAGCCTGTAGTGAGTGGATATCACCACATCTCCCGCATGGTCAGCAGCGCTGAAGAGCGCAGCCACAATTTCGCAGACATCGCTGAAAGACCTATTCGCCAAGGATACGACGCGTGCTGAAACCCTGAGCGTGGAGGTGTTGGTTGGCGAAGATGCAATGCTTGTTGATTTTTCAAAGCAAAACGTCGACGAACATGCTGTGCAGTGTTTGATTGCAGTGGCCGAACAGGCGGGTGTTGAGCAAAAGCGAAACGACATGTTTGAAGGTGTCGTTGTAAATGGCACTGAGCAACAGCCGGCATTGCACACGGCCCTTCGGGGGCCATTAGAAACCTCGGTCAATGTAGATGGCGTTGACGTGATGGAAGAAGTTCTGCGCGTTCGAGCTCGTGTCAATGAATTTGCCGAGTCGGTTCGAGCCGGTCGCATTACCAGTGCAACAGGAAAGAAATTTCAGAGTGTGATCAATGTGGGCATTGGTGGAAGCGATCTTGGTCCAACACTGGTTCATGAAGCGTTGTCATCGGTAAGCGCACCAGCAGTGCGCGCGCATTTTGTTTCTAATATTGATCCAACTGAAGTGCGCAGTGTGTTGCGCGAATGTAATCCTGAGACCACGCTGGTCGTGCTGTGCTCGAAGTCGTTTAGCACTGCAGAAACCTTGAGTAATGGTCGCATCATTGCGCAGTGGATCTCGGATGCGGTCGGTGCGAAGAACGCATCAAAGCATTTTGCAGTGGTGTCGGTGTTCCCAGAAAAAGCTGTGAGTGCGGGTTTGCCAGCCGATTACGTATTTCCCATGTGGTCGTGGGTGGGCGGACGATATTCAATTGCGTCTGCGGTGAATCTGGTGAATGTGATTGCCTTCGGCTCCAGTGCATACAACAGCATGCTTTCGGGTATGCGCTCGATGGACGAACACTTCATGACTGCTCCGCTGCACCGTAATGCACCTGTGCTGATGGGTTTATTGAACGTATGGAATCGTTCGATCCTTGGGCGCGAAACACGGGCGATGATTGCGTATTCCACCGCATTGAAGTCGTTTGCTTCGTATGTGCAACAGCTGGAGATGGAAAGCAACGGCAAGCGTGTAACCACAGCTGGCGATCTGGTTTCCATACCCACTTCTCCCATTGTGTGGGGAGGCGTTGGCACGAATGCCCAACATGCGTACATGCAGCTATTGCATCAAGGCACTTCAGTCGTGCCCGCAGATTTCATTGGCGTTGCAGCAACGCCAACTCACGACGGCGGAGCCCACGACGCACTTGTGGCCAATCTGTTCGCACAAACGCAGGCGCTGGCGTTCGGAAACGCAACAGACCCGCACCGTACGTTGCCAGGCAATCGTCCAACCACAACCCTGATGCTGTCGTTGCTCACTCCTCGCACACTTGGGGCACTCATTGCCCTCTATGAACATTCAGTGTTTGTTCAGGGTTGTGTGTTTGGGATCAACAGTTTTGATCAGTGGGGCGTTGAATTGGGCAAGAAGTTGGTCAACGAAGTTTCCGCACAGATTTCTGCACCGACCGAAACCATCGGAGCCGACGCATCCACGGCAAAATTGGTGCAGTGGTACAAAACGCACCGTTCTAACACCTAGTCTGTGCCCTGTGGCGGAGAAGTATTCACAAGCAGAGCGCATGATCAACTTGCTTGCACTGCTCGTGCAACGCACCAAGCCTCTCACGCTCAAGCAAATTCGCCAGGAGCTTGTTGGT
>CANKVI010000028.1 GCA_947487095.1 Acidimicrobiaceae bacterium
AGCGCTTGGGTGAAGAAGTAGGCGTGGCCATTTTGGTGAACGACGGCATGACCCTGACCCCTGAAGAGCTCTGGGCGTTCCTCGACGTAAAGATTGCCAAGTTCAAGATTCCTACCCAGGTGGTCATCATGACCGAACCGTTGCCACGCAACGCAGCCGGCAAGTTCTTGAAGCGCGAGCTACAGCAGCACGTGGTGAAAGGCACCCTGAAGGCCGCAAGCCGCTAAGCCCGTATGCACTAGGGTTTCCCCACGTGCCACCAATCGACATCACCCGTGGCGACGGGGTTCGCTACGACGTCGTAGCAATTGGCAATGCCTTAGTCGATGTGATCGCCGCTGTTCCCGATGAATTTTTGGTGAATGAAAATGTGGTCAAAGGCTCAATGACGTTGGTGGACGCAGAGCGTTCTGCGCATTTGTATTCACGCATTAGTAACCCAACACAAACCAGTGGCGGTTCTGCTTCAAACACTGCATACGGTCTTGCAAGTTTGGGTGGGCGAGCAGGCTTCATTGGCAAAATCGCCGACGATGATTTGGGTCGTGTGTTTGGTGCCGACATGGACAAAGTTGGCGTGGGTTTTCATCCTGGTGCAACGAGTGCAACCGAGCCGACTGGTCGTTGCATCATTGCGGTAACTCCAGATGGTCAGCGCAGCATGAGCACATTTCTTGGTGCTGCATCATTACTTGAGCCAGCAGACATTTCGCGTGAGGCTGTGCAGGCAGGCGCTGTGTTGTTTCTTGAGGGGTACTTGTTCGATCGCGACGAGGCAAAAGCAGCATTCAAAGTTGCATCAAAATATGCGCACGAAGCCGGCCGCAAGGTGTCACTTACACTTTCCGATTCGTTCTGTGTAGATCGTCACCGTGAAGACTTCCTCGATCTCATTTTGAACGACATCGACGTGTTGTTCTGCAACGAGTTTGAATTGCAGTCGTTATATCAAACTTCGTACGAAGAGGCTTTAGAGCAATTGCGCAGTGACTGCGAATTTGGTGCGGTTACTCGCGATAAGCGCGGATCCGTTGTCATCAACGGTCACGACTTAGTGCACATTGAGCCAGAACCAGTTGATTGGGTTGTCGACGCCACTGGCGCGGGCGACCAATACGCAGCGGGTTTCTTGTACGGATTTACTCGCGGTATGGCCATTGAACATTGCGGTCGCCTTGGTTCTATGTCGGCTTCGGAAGTAATTACTCACGTTGGCCCGCGTCCGCTTGTGCAACTCAGCACGCTCATTCCGGAACATCTACGCTCGTAGTTATGGCAAGCAACGATCACGACAATCTCACGGTTTTGGGCTCAACGGTCCGCAGCCCAATCGATCACGTTGAAGTGTTCCCGGCTCCTGCCGATGTCACGCTCGTGCGCTTTACTAGCGACGAAGTGTCGTCGATTTGCCCGGTAACAGCGCAGCCAGACGTAGCAACGGTGGTTATTGAGTACAGCCCCGACAAGTTCTGTATCGAGTCCAAGTCGCTGAAGCTGTACCTATGGCGCTTCCGCAACATGGCAGTATTTGCCGAAGCATTGGCTGCCGAAATCGCCAATGAAGTCATGGTCACGGTGAAGCCTCACTGGGTGAAAGTGCAACTCACGCAGCACCCACGCGGTGGCATTGAAGTGCACGCAGTTGCCGAGCGCAACCGTTAACTAATTTTCGTCGGCGGGAACAAACGAAAGTTTGAGATCGCCAAGCTTCACCAATGTTGAAGCAACCCAAGCGCCCAGTACGCCGAAGTGTTCGTCCAGTACTTTGCTGGCACCATCAATGAGGGTTTCTTCTGCCAATTCGTATTGGCCTTCGTAAGTAATTTCAAGCGCGTAGTCGGCAGCTCGTTCCCCATGTGTTGGGTGGCTGATTTCGATGGTGATGTTGTCGCGCTCTAACCGCTCGGCGCCAATCGAGGGGCTATTTGGCGCGGCAATGCTGTCAACAATTGAAGGCACTGGCTGTTCTGCCAGACGCTGTATGCGAAACACCACTTCAATTTCAATTGCCGGCTGTTGATCAATCTCTTCTTCGATGTACCACTGCCTGTAAATGGCCTGACTCCAACTTGGCCAGTTCAGCGTGATGTGGGCAACAACGCGGGGAGGCAATCCTTCGCCAGGCAAGCCGTAGGTGGTTTCCCACACCAAGTCGCCAAGCAAAATGTCTGACTGAAAGTGCTCTTCAAATGCCTGGCGTTCAAGGTAGGCGTTGCTGAATGCATCACGAAGCGCGCCAATTGCATCGGTAAACACGTGGTCAAGCATGCGTATTTAGGGTACTCGCTAACCTTGTGCCATGTCTTTGGTCCTCCTTGAAATTGCAGACGGTGTTGCCACAATTACGTTGAACAACCCAGACGAGCGCAACACTATGACCGCGCCAATGGTGGCGGAAATTGTTGCTGCAATGGACCGCATTGAAAACGACCCGGCAATTGGTGCACTGGTGGTTACGGGAACGGCTCCTGCTTTTTGTGCTGGCGCCAACTTGGGTAACTTGGCCGAGGCCGATGGCGAATCACTTGGTGTTATTTACGAAGGTTTCTTGCGCATTGCGCGCAGCCCGTTGCCAACAATTGCTGCGGTGAATGGCGCAGCTGTTGGTGCAGGAATGAACCTGGCACTCGGTTGTGATGTGCGCATTGCAGCGCGACGCGCAAAGTTTGATACGCGCTTTTTGCAACTAGGTATTCATCCTGGTGGCGGACACACGTGGATGCTTCGTCGAATCGTTGGGCCACAAGTTGCTTCGGCTGCTGTGTTGTTCGGCGAGATTTACGATGGGGCAGAGGCAGAACGTGTTGGCCTTGCATACAAGTGTGTAGACGACGACAAGTTGCTTGCGACCGCGCTCGAATTGGCAATGCGTGCAGCCAGCGCACCACGCGAGTTGGTCATTGAAACAAAGAAGACCATTGCGGCAATGGCCGATGTGGACACGCACCCAGAAGCAGTGGCTCGCGAACTGACCCCGCAGCTGTGGAGTACTCGCCAGCCATGGTTCGCCGAGCGTCTCGCTGCGTTGCAGGCCAAGATCAGCAAGAAATAAGGCTTCCCGCCACCAAGTGGTCAGCGACTTGCCACCGTCGCCGTGAGGTGTATGTTGGCATCAGTAAGACCTAGCTAGTGGATTTCGTCAGTGTTAAGAGCACAGAAGGCGGGGGAAGCAATGAGCAAGCGTCACGATCACCGAACAACGGTGTTTCCACCCAAGGTGGAACTTCGGGCACACGCCCACAATGAACGTCACCGAGTGAATGCTGAATTGCATTCGGTGGCAAACATGGTGAGCCATGGTGTTGAACCCGAAGATGTGGATGAACCAGGTATCGCTTGGAAGGGAATGCATCACCATGATGCAGAGATTGGTCGTGAGCAATCGCGTCGCCAACAGTTCAAGCATTGGAAAACAAAGCAATGGAAGCGGCGCAAAGTTGTTCGCAAACAACGTGCGTTGGAGATAGAGCGACTACGCGACGTTGCGTAGCAATTTATAACCAGGCTGCGCTGAGTTCTTCGCGGCGTGTTTGCCATTCTTCAATGGTGAATCCGTAGCGAATGTGGTCTTCCCAGATTCCATTTATTTCGAGGAACCGCTCGGCGATACCTTCATGTCGTAGTGCAAGTTTCTCAACAACACGATGGCTGGATGCATTGCGAGGAATAATGCACACTTCAACGCGGTGCAATCGCAATTCGTCAAATGCAAACTTGGAAAGTACCAACACCGCTTCTGACATGTAACTGTTGCCAGCCTTTGCTTCGTCTATCCAGTAACCAATGGTGCCGCATTGCATAGCACCGCGTACCACGCCATTGAGGTTGACTTCTCCAGCAAACACATTGTTGACGAACAGACCCAAGCAGTATGCGTTTCCGGCGTGACGCTCTCGGTCGCGCGCTGCACAGCGATTGGTGAACGCGTCTCGACTAATCGCCGGGTCGGGAGAAGTGATGAGTGGCATGGGTTCCCACTTGGTAAGCCATTCACCATTGCGTAAGCGAACTTCGCTCCATGCTTCAAAATCGGAAGCCACAAGCGGGCGAAGCATGACGCGGCGACCGAACAGGCGAAGAGGACCGTTGGAGGAAATGATTCCCGAAGGGTGGCCAATAGGTCGCGAGTAGCCGCTCATGAAAGTTTCAATTCGTCGCGCACTAATCCGTCGAGCAAGTTATTCACGGACACCATGATTTCAGGAATTCGCAACTTGCGCATGACTCCCACCAAAACGCAGCATCCGCCAACAATGACATCGGCGCGGTCGGCAGGTAAGCCTGGGTTGAACTTGCGGTCGGCAATGGTTTCGGTGGCCAGTGTTCTAAACACTTCCTCGACGTTTTCGCGTGTCATGCGCGCGCCGTGCAGTGCGGCTGCATCAAATTCTTGCAGTCCAATTTCTACTGCAGCAATGGTGACGATGCTGCCGGCAACGCCAACAACACGGGTGGCATTCAGCACTTCTGGGTGATCGCGAATGAGGTCGTCCATGAAGTCGGTGACAAGGCCAATTGCGTTTGTCAGTTCCTCTGGGCGAGGTGGGTCGTGACTCAAGTGACTTTCGGTCAGCACCACAGTGCCAACGGGAAAACTAACGGTGTGTTGCAGCGATTTCTCGCCGATCATAATTTCCGTACTGCCACCACCAATATCGATGACGAGTGTGATGCCATCGTGCGCTGGCAAGTGCGACAGCGCACCCGAATATGCCAGTCGGCCTTCTTCGGTTCCCGCAATGATGAGCGGGCGAGTGCCAAGTACTGCTTCTGCTTGGTCGAGAAACACTGCAGCGTTTGTTGCGCGACGACATGCTTCGGTGGCGGTTACGCGAACTGCACCCACCCCATGTTGGTTGATGAGTGCTGCGTATTGCTGAAGTCGCGTAATAGTTCGCGCGATTGCTTCTTCGTTCAACGTGTTGCTGTGCACAACGCCTCGGCCCAGCCCTGTTACGTGCACTTCGCGCACGATGTCGTTGCCTTGCGAGTCGGCAATAAGCAAGTTGGTGGAATTCGTGCCAATGTCGATTGCAGCAACAGGTTGCGCAGTTACTCGAATGTATGAACTTCGACTGATGCTTAGTTTTTCGGCAACCCAATCACCAACGGGGTCGTCGCCACCTGCAAGCCACCAGCCAAAATGTGCGTGCAAACACTTCACACCTATACGAGTGCCGGCTACTCCGCCAAACGGGCGCGGGCCAGCGTGGTCTGCGGGAATGAGGGCGTCGCGTTCTGCTGCGTATCTGTCGTGTGCCGCTGCAATGAGCGCCGTATCGAGTTCTGCTTCAACTTGGTTCACTGCACCCGTTGCCTCGAGGCGACCGATCAGCACGTTTTCGCGTGCACCACACAACCAATACAACGTTGGCATTGGCGTTCCGTCAGGCAGCAACGGTTGATTACGCAAAACAACCGGGTCGCCGTCTAACGCGCGAACGACTACTTCAAACTTGCCTTGCGGAACTCGACCGAGTAACTCGGTGATGCGCGCGATGTCTTCTGCGCTTGGTGCGTTAGAAGAGTTTGACAAGTACAACTACCAACACGGCAATACCAATGAGAGCAGGAATTGCGCGCTTTGCAATGGTGGATCCTGCAGTATCAAGCAAGTTAAGTGGCGCAACTTCTGGTCCATCAATCTTGCGAATGGTTGGATGCTCACTTGGCGCAGGTGTTGTTTCAGCAACAACTGGTGCGCTTGGCGCAGGCGCAGCCGAAATGAGTTGGTTCAAGTTTTCTGAAAACTGTGCGAGCAGTTTGTCGCTTACGTCCGCAAGAGCGCCGCGGCCAAACTGCGCAACTTTTCCTGAAATAGACAAGTCGGTGTGCACCGTGCACTTTGTTGAAGTTGGTGTAACCGAGGTGAGTTCGGCGGTGATCATTGCTGAAGCATTGCCTTTGCCGGTGGTGTCGCGACCTTCACCTTTCAGAGTTGCCTTATGTGCCGCGTCATCGCGCGATACAAAACTTGCTTGCCCTTTGAACTGCGCAAGAATTGGGCCAACCTTGATCTTCACTTGACCGCGGTAGGTGTCGCCTTCAACTTCGGTGAGCTGCGCGCCAGGAAGACATGGTGCAATGCGCTCTAAGTCAGTGAGGATCGCCCATGCTTCTGCAACGGGAACATTGACAGTGAACTCGTGATTGAGATCCATGGCTATTTGTCTCGACTTTCGTGAATGATGTGTGCAACGCGCTCGATGTCTTCAACATGGTCAACATCGATTCCCGAGCCAATACAGGGTACTTCAGCAACCAGTTCGGGATGACTGCGCAGCAATGATCGTGCACCTTCATCTCCTGTTTGTGGAACGAGTGCGAAAAATTCAGCGTGTAACTTCACGGGGTTTGCGCGCACGCCTTGATACGTAGCGACGGCAAGTGGGGAAGTGGAGTTGGCTACGGCTGTCCAAGCCGACGGAGGAATGCATGGCTGATCGCCAAGACCGACGACAACCGATTGCAATCCACGTTCGCTTGCCCACTGCAATGCGCATTGCACAGAACCGGCCATGCCCGTTGCCCAAGCTTCGTTGTGCAGGTAGGTAACCGCCTCAGAGCCTTCATAACGAGGCAATTCAACCGACCCCCATACGACAGCAACTGGGCCGATGTTGGCCGCCAGAGCGCTCTGGAGAGCCCATTCAAAGACTGTTTTCCCAGCAACCGAAGTGAGCAGCTTGTGGTGCGAACCACCGAACCGTGTACCCCCACCTGCGGCCAAAAGAATCACGCCGACTGGCGGGTTTTTACTGATTGGGGCGGTCACAACCCCATATTTACAGGCTTTGGCGGGTCTGGCCCTCTCGAAACTCTGTATGACCCAAATATTACAGTTCCGTGACATAGACTGTTACACAGTTGACATATAGCGAGTCCCCTCGCAAGCACTGCCCCCACATCCGAACCAACCGCCCCCCGGTTGGTTCGCCTACCAAGGAGCCAACATGTCACGCACCACCAAACTCATAGCTGGTCTGCTTATATCCCTCAGCCTGTGGGGGGTCAGTTCGCCTGGCGCCCACGCCATGCCCATGGGTCCGGCACAAGAAGCCATTATTCGCAAAGGTGCTGTTCAGGCACAACTGGCAGTGGATACCTATGCCGACAAGCGCGACCGTGACGCATACGACCTGTTCCTCGACCTTGCCGACAAGCTTGCCGTTGACGTTGCCAACTTCTTAGGAGTCGATGTTAGTGAGTTGCGGTACGCATGGCGAACTGCAGACGTTGCGCATCAGCGCGCCATCATGGCCGGGCTCACACAAATTGGAGTTCCGTACAAAGAGAATGCAACTGCAGAATCAATTGCTTTTGATTGCTCTGGCTTTGTGCAATTTGCATGGTCGAGTGCAGGCTTTGTGTTGCCGCGCGGATCAAATTTTCAGTACGTATATTCACGACGCGTCACGTTCAAGAATGCTCAAGCAGGCGACATCATGTGGCGCCCTGGACATGTGTCCATGTATCTCGGAGTTGACAGTGCAATTCTTCAAGCAGGCCGAACAGGTCGCAGTGTTGAGTTACACAATATGGACTCACGAATTCTCGGTTGGACTCGTTTCGCAGATCCAACTGCATAACAGTTATTTGTGAATTGGTCCGTCGCCATCGCGAAGTGATGGTGCGCCTCGACCAGTGCGTCGTGCGATGATTTCTCCACAAATAGAGATTGCTGTTTCTTCCGGTGTGCGTGCGCCGATGTCGAGTCCAATTGGCGACATCAGTCGCAGCAATTGTTCTTCGGTGACTCCTGCTTCAGCCAATCGCTCGATGCGCTTCGCATGAGTCTTGCGGCTGCCCATTACACCGATGTAGCCAACGTTGGTGGCAAGTGCGCCAACAACTGCAGGAACATCAAACTTAGGGTCATGCGTCAAAATGCACACGGCATCACGTTGCGTAAGTTGTGCTCCGCGTTCGGCAAATAGCGGAGCCGGCCACGTAACCAAGACTTCGTCGGCCATCGGGAAGCGGCGCTTGGTTGCGAACACTTCGCGCGCATCACACACCAACACGTGATAACCCAACACTTTGGCAACGCGGGCGAGAGCAGAAGTGAAATCAACTGCGCCGAAAATCACCATGATTGGTGGCGGAGAAAACGCGTCAATGAACACACGAACTGTTGGAGTGTTCACTAAATCTTCTGGAGTGGTTTGACCTTGTGGTCCGTAATGTCGAACGCTGGTTCTGCCAGCTTCCAGTTCGCCTTGCGTGTCGCGCGCAACCACTCTGTCGAGTTCGGCATCACCCAATGTTCCCTGTGTTGCGCTTTCAGGAGTGACCAGCAACATTGCACCAATGTTTGGCCCATCAATCACGGTTGCTAACGCAACTGGCTTGTTGGCGCGCGTGCGCTCAGAAAAAAGTTCGTACAGCGACATGTTCAGTTACCAGGTAAGCGGCTGAATGAAGAGGTGAATGATCCCGCCGCAGGTAAGCCCAACTGCAAAGGCTTCGTCATCTGAATAACCAAACTTCACCAACTTGGGTTGCTTGTCGCCATTCAAGATTGCAAGCGCTTCAGCAACAACTGCACCTTCAACACAACCACCACTGACCGAACCGATTACTTCGCCGTCTTCGTTAACGGCCATTGCAGCACCAGGGTCGCGAGGGCCCGAGCCTTCAATGTCAACCACGCGCGCAAGAGCAATCTGTTTACCCTGTGCCTTCCAGCGGTCGAGGTCGTTCAGCAGTTCGCGCATAGTTCCAGTCAATCGGCAGAAATGACGCGAGTGAGGCGTTCCATGGCTTCGAGTGAGTGACCTTCAACGAATTCGTCAATGTAGGGCAGTGCTGCAGCCATACCTTTAGCGAGTGGCGCATATCCAGGCGTGACTTTCAACGGGTTGACCCATATGAGTCGATGCGATACGCGTTGTAGACGTTTCATCTGTTCGCCCAATAGTTCTGGGTTGCCTCTGTCCCAACCGTCTGACAACACGATCACAATTGCGCCTCGTGCCATTCCACGAACACCCCAGGTGTCGTTGAATTTGCGCAGGCTTTCGCCAAGTCGTGTTCCACCGCTCCAGTCGGGAACTTGCTCTGCTGCGCGCTGAATTGCTTTGTCGGGGTCGCGGCTGCGCAGTTCTTTGGTCAGTCGCGTAAGGCGCGTGCTGAATGCAAAGGCTTCAACTCGTTGTCTGCCCGCAACTGCTGCATGCATGAATCGAAGCAATGCTCGCGCGTACGGTTCCATACTTCCTGAAATGTCGAGCAACACGACGATGCGGCGTAAACGATCGCTTGGTTGTTTCCAATGCAACTGCATTGGCTCGCCACCGTTGCTAATTGATGCGCGAACAGTTCGCCGCAAATCGTGACGCGAACCGTTTCGCTTTGCCGTAGTTAAACGAAGCGAACGGCGAGGTGGGCCCGCAAAGCGCAGTGCTTGCATCAGGCGTTGTGCCTCTGCGAGCTCGTCGTCGTCGTATTGGGCAAAGTCTTTTTTACGCAACGCTTCAGATGCAGAGAACCGCAAATGAATTGCAGGGTTTGGGTCGTATTTACCAGCGTTTTGATCACCTTCGGTTTCGTCGTCAATTAGCAGAGAAACTTTTTGTGGAGGCAGCTCTTCTTTGGTTTCACCATTTGTGCGATGTTCCCAAAACACAGCAAACGCTCGGTCGAATAGTTGGTGGTCTTCTGGCCTGCGCACCAAAGTGCTGCGGCCAGCCCAGAACACATCGCTGCGCGATTCAAGGGAGACCACATCGAGTGCATTAACGAATGTCAGTACCGAATCAAGAGGTACCTGTAAACCGACACCACGCAACACTCGCGCAAATGACACTGCCATTTCTTCTGGCGAAGAGGAAACGGCAGTGGTCATGAATTATCCGTGCAACAGACCGCGATCAAACGCTTGGGCAACGATTTGAGCGATGCCTTGCTCGCGCACGCGGTCGTGGTCTTCGCGGTATTTCAACACGGTTCCAAGTGTTGCCGAAACGACCGATTCATTGAGTTCGCGAGCGCCAAGTTGGGCGAGTGCGGTTGCCCAGTCAATGGTTTCGGCAACTCCAGGTGGCTTGTACAAATTGAGTGAACGCATTTGCTCGACCGCTGCTGCAACTTGCTTGGCAAGCGACTCGGCAATTTGTGGAACTCGCAAGCGAACAATTGCCACTTCGCGGTCGAAACTTGGGTGATCAACCCAGTGGTACAAGCAGCGGCGCTTCAACGCATCGTGTACGTCTCGCGTGCGGTTTGACGTAAGAATCACAATCGGTGGAGTAGTGGCCTTGAACGTTCCTAATTCGGGAACAGTCACCTGGAAATCAGAAAGGATTTCGAGCAAATACGCTTCGAACTCATCGTCGGCACGATCAATTTCGTCAATCAGCAACACAGCTGGCGTATCGCGCTGTTCAATTGCGCGAAGCAGGGCACGCTTGATGAGAAAGCGCTCGTTGTACAACTCGCTCTCGAGTTCGTTTGCCTTCTTGGAAGTTGCTTCGCCGCTGGCTTCAGCAGCACGCAGGTGCAACAACTGGCGCGAGTAGTCCCAGTCATAGACGGCTTGGGCAGCATCAATTCCTTCGTAGCACTGCAAGCGAATGAGTTCGCCACCAGTCATTGCTGCAATCACTTTGGCGAGTTCGGTTTTGCCAACGCCCGCTTCACCCTCAAGGAGCAACGGTCGCTTCAACGTGAGCGCCAAGTACACGGCGGTGGTGAGGCCTTCTTCGGCAAGGTAGTTCTGATCGGCGAGTGCCGCTCGAACTTGCTCTATCG
>CANKVI010000029.1 GCA_947487095.1 Acidimicrobiaceae bacterium
GCCGACAAGACCATTACCAACCCTGTTTCATTTGAAGATCAGGCGCTTCGTTTTGTTGGCCGCGAATTGTACGAAGCATTTTTCAAGGGCTACACAAAGAAGCAATGGGGTGTTGAGCCAACAGAATTGCCAGCCAGCATTCTTGCGCGACTTCCATTGCGCTTCACTGCAGACAATTCATATTTCAATCATCCGTTCCAAGGCATTCCTGAACACGGGTACACACCAATTGTGGAAGCGATTTTGGATCACCCGTCAATCACGGTGCATTTGTCAACTGCGTTCGACCCCGCGTCGTCAAATGCGTATGACCATGTTGTGTGGACAGGTCCAATCGATGCGTATTTTGGTTTCGAGCACGGACGCCTTGGGTATCGCACACTCGACTTCGTTCAAGAAGTGAAAGACGGTGATGTGCAGGGTTGTCCAGTATTGAATTACTGCGACGAAAGCGTGCCCTACACGCGCATTACCGAACACAAACATTTCGCACCGTGGGAGCATCACGAAAAGTCGGTGACCTACACCGAGTATTCACGTTTGTGCGGCGAAACCGATACGCCGTATTACCCAATTCGTTTGGTTGAAGAAAAAGATCAGTTAGTGAAATACGTTGAGCAAGCCCGTGCGCAGCAGGGGGTTACGTTCCTTGGCCGCCTCGGTACGTATCGTTATCTCGACATGGACGTCACTATTCACGAAGCACTCAATGCTGCAAGTGGCATTCTTGACGCGGTGAATACCAACAGTTCGATTCCATCGTTTTTCACCGACCCATTGAGTGGCTCGTAATGACGCAGCTGCTGCAACGTTTGGTTCTGCCAACTGAAACCACAACCGAACCATTGTTGTATGCACGGTTTGATGGCACGACAAAAATCGTTCCAGGTGGCGCAGTGTTGCAAGATGGTGCAGAGGTGTCGTTTGATACCTCGTTTGGCGTGTTTGCAGCCGGACGTTGGAGTCGCATCACCACGGTGAATGCGCTTGCAGTTCGCGTGCGCGCCTCTGGAATAGGCATTGCCCAAGTTGTCGGCGTAAGCGCTCGCGGGGAAACCGTGGTCGCTTCCGAGCCATTGCCACAAGGCGAAGGATGCCCAGTTTTCATTGAGTTTTCGCTGCCAAACCTGCAGTCAACGCCGTACGGCACCTACTTCGTTCGGGTGTTGGCCCAAGGTGGCGAAGTGTGCATTACGGGCGGCGAGTGGGTGAGTGCAGACGCACCGGCACACGATGTGAAGTTGTCGCTATCCATCACCACGTTTAATCGCCAAGAGTACGTTCGCAAAACCGTGAGCAATGTGTTGGAACTTGAGCGCAGCATCGACGTATTGCGCGGCCGCGTTCGCGTGTTCGTAGTGGACAACGCACAGAACGTCACCTTCGATGCACCTGCAGACGCACCGTTGCAAGTAGTACCGAACGGCAACCTTGGTGGTGCCGGTGGTTTTGCTCGCGGTCTCATCGAATTGCGCAAACAGGGTTGGGCAACGCACGTGTTGTTCATGGACGACGACATCACGCTCGAACCAGAAGCCTTAGTGCGCACCATGGCGTTGTTCGCCAACGCGCGTGACCCGAAGTTGTGCATCCATGGAGCAATGCTCAGCGAAGAGCGCCCGTGGCTGCAGTTTGAAGCAGGGTCCGAGTATTCATTCCGCTCCATTTATCCGTTGCAGGCACTTGGCCGCGAGGACGATTTGCGCAAGCGCGAGCTTGCCGTGGTCGACGCGCCAGAGATTCCGTTCGACTACACCGCCTGGTGGTACACCGCGTTTCCAATTTCCATTACGAATGAAAACCCACTTCCGGTGTTTGTGCGCGGCGACGACGTTGCCTTTGGTCTCATGCACACGGGCAAGCACAGCGTCACGCTGAATGGTGTCATTGTGTGGCACGCCGACTTCGGTTTGAAAAACAACCCAAGTTCGTTATTCTATGAGTCGCGCAACCTTGCATTGGTTGACACGTTGGTGTTCGACAAGCATCATTGGTGGAACTTGGCGTACCGCTTTGCATCATTTGGTTTCCGCAATTTATTCTCCATGCGCTATTCCAGCACCGAATACATGTTGAAAGGTCTTGACGCTTACTTGGCAGGACCAAGCGAGTGGATGAAGATTGATCACGCGGCGTTACACGATGAATTACGAAAGTGTGCCGAAGAAAAACCAGCACCGCTTTCTTCAGAACTTGCAGCCATCGAGCCACGCAAACGACGACATAAGGCATTGCGTGCCATCGGATTCCTGTTTGCCATTGTGTCGGTGGGCGGGTACATCATTCCGCGTCCATTGCGCTTGCGTGAGTATGGAGTTGGGCCTATTGATGCACGCGCGGTTGGCGTGGCCACATTGCGCAATCGCATGTTGTATCGCCACGATCGCATTGCCGATGGCTTCGTAGTGGAACGCGACACGAAGCGGTTCTTTTCGTTGCTTGGTCAGGTCGCAAAATCGATTGTCACCATTGCATTTTCGTACCGCCGCTTGAAGCGCGAATATCGCGCTATGTATCCAGAAATGGTCAGTACTGCAGCGTGGGAAGCGCGATTTACTGCTGGGATGAAGCGCTAAGCAGAGCCATCCAGGTTTCACGATTAATCACACCTGATTGCTTCAGTCCAACGGTTTTCTGGAATCGCTTTACTAAGCGAAGCGTTCCCGATCCGAACACGCCATCGGCTTTTACCTTCACCTTCAACACCCGGGCGAGTGCGGTCTGCGCGGTGGCAACCGTTGTGTGTTTCATGCCAAGTTTCAGTGTGACGGTGGATGGATCAATGCTCAACACCGCAAGCACCGCATCGTCTGCAATTCCATCAACAACAAATCCGTTGTTGGTTTCCAATTGGCTCACCCATGACGCAGTGCCCTTGCCAAACACACCGTCTACAACGATGCGCTTCTTCTTCGGCAATTTGAAGTACGTGTTCAATTGCGTTTGCAACAACTTCACGTTGTCTCCTCGGTCGCCTCGCGCTATTGGCACACCAAGGGGAACGATCGTTGCAGTGCCGCTGGCAATTAAGCCATTAGCGCGCAGTGCGTCCAGTTGATTGCGAAGGAACAATGCAAATTGTGCACGTCCTGTGTTGGTGAGGTGCACATCGTCTTTAAACCAGCGACCTTGCGTTGGGTCACTGCTTGCTGCGTTCCAATCCAACACCGACACGTTGGGGTAGCTGGTTGCAGCATTGGCAAGCACCGCATTCGACAGTGAATAGTTGCGCGATGAGCGACGCGTTGACAAATTAATGAACACGATTCGCTGAATTCCGCGTGCGTTCAACGCGTTTACTACTTGATCTACGTCTGACTGCAACGTGTTCGGGTCATCGTTGTAGCCCAACTGAATAATTGCAATGTTTGGGTACTGTTCGGGAGTGAGCGAGTTGATAATTGTGGGAGCATCAGGAAGTCCGCTGGCAGCGGCAACGCAACTTGGTCCTACCATGCAGCGATTAGACAGCGCTTGGTAATTCATAGACGGATACGCGGGCGCTACCACTGCGTTGAATTCAGCTTTGATGCTTTCGCCAACTGAGTCACCTATGAACAGGAATGAGCCAACAGGTGCAGCATCAAACGGTGCGCTCACGACGCTTGTCGTTTCAAACCATGGTGCAGGAATATCGAATGTGGTCTTAAATGCCCAACCGGTAACCGTCACGCTGCCTGCAGTGCCGTTAATGGTGACACTGGTGGCGTATCCATTCCAATCGCCACCGAGACCATCGTGATTCGTGACTACTGAGGTCAAGGTTCCGACTGCTGGATACTTGGCTTGAATTGCAGCCGCTGAAAACACACGAGTCCACACAAGGAGTGAGTTCACGGGTTCGCTTGCCAAGTCTCCTGGGTCTGCTTGGGCGGGGAATGTGCCGCCTGCGGTTCGGCCGCCATTGCTGGAGGTAAATTCGGTGCGCGACGGCAGACCGTTTGGTGTCACGACCACAACGCCAGCCGTTTCGGCAATGGCCTGATCGGTGTAGGGGTGTTCAAGGTCGGTTGGATTCGCATTAATCGATTCACGCAACAGCGCGCCGCCATACACCTGGCAATCCTGCGTATCGCACGTGCGTGCCAAACCTGCGTACCTATTCTCTGTTGCCGAGTACGAACGTGCAGCTACTGCTTGTGCGCGCAACGCATTCATTCCTGCTCCGCCCGCAGCAGCTCCCCATTCGGCCGGAGATTCGCGAGGCACCACGCCACGCAAGTAGCTCTCGATGGACGTTGCATTGATGGTGCGATTTTCTCCGCGCGAGTTATTCACCGCACGCACCTCACCGCGGTAGTAACGAATTTTGAATTTTGTTGATCCTGTTCGTGGTTCGCACAAACCAATGAGTTGCGTTGGAGCAGCTGCTGGGTCTGCACCAACAGTGGTGGTGAACGATGCAACGTTTTGTACGTCACCAATCAACGAGAAACCTTCTGCTGCTGGGTCTGCTCCAGCAGTTGCACAGCGACGCTCCTGTGTGCCCCACACGCGATACACGCGGTTAGCAACCTCACGTGCAACGAGTGAGCCCCAGGTACGACCAGGAGTTGGGTCTTGCAGAAATACAGCATTGTTGCCATCCGAAATAACCGCTGTCTGTGCGTTGTTCATTGCACTTAACCAGGTGGTCATTGCTTGGCCTGGGTCGGCAAGCGAGCCAAGAGTGTTTCCAGTAGCGCCGCCGTAATAGAAATTAAGAATTGCATCCCACGACCAGCCATACACCGTGGCGTAGCCATACGAGCCGTACTGACTCATCCCACGTCCGTGACCGTATCCACGGCCTTCAATTTGAATGGCGATTGGAAGCTGACCGACTTCAGCCTGAACTGGAACGACATGAGACGACAACAGAGTGGCACTGCTTGCGAGTACGCAAAGAACTGCAGAAATTTTTTGGGGGACGCGCATAGTGAGAAATCTCCTCAATGGCTTCTGTTCAGTCTACCGATAGGTATCGGCAGGGTGTGGTCAACCTTGAGCGCTATTTACGCGGTTTCACTGGCAGCGGGCAGGACATCTCGTTGTTGCACCATTACGCCAATGAGCACAAGGGACATCCCAAGTAAATCAATCAGTGTCGGAGTTTGATCAAGAAAGAAAAATCCAAACACCACTGCAGTAACAGGAAGCAACGCAAGTAAAACAGAAAATCTGCGCACAGGAATCTTGCGCATGATGGATTGCTCTATTCCATAGCCAAGTGCGTTTGAAAACAGACCAACTAACAGACAGGCAAAAAGTATTGATGGAGAGCTCCATGCCGGTCCACTGTTGGCGGCACCAAACGGCGTAATAACAACAGCGCCAATTGCAAGACCAACGCCAAGCCCAGAAACACCACGGTTTAATTGGGCAACTTTTGAACCAATAACAATGTATGCACCCCAACATGCAGAGGCGAGGAAGATAAACAACAGTCCAAGCGGTTCGTTACCAAGCTCGAATCCCGAAAGAATGAGAACACCGATTGTGGCCAAAGCAAGGGCGAGTGCGTTGCGCCGGGTCTTTGTTTGAAATGCAGCGACGCAAATTGGCCCAATGAATTCAATGGCTACACCTTTGCCTAAGTCCAAACGATCAATCGCCAAATAGAACGTCAGGTTCATCAGCGCAACTGAAATTCCAAATGCCGATGCAGAAACTAGTTCGCTGCGCGACCATTTTCCTTGGCGAATCAGTCGCGGTGCAGAAAAAATAATCAGAATCAACGATGCAGCAATGACACGTAACCAAGCAACGCTTTCTGGTGCAACGCGATCAAACAATCGGAATGCAATGACGGCGCCAATGTATTGCGCACTTGCAGAGCAGATGAAGTACAACTCGGGCGGTAAACCGCCAACTCGGGTACTCAGCGATTTCTGCGTGAGTAGTGCAGAGTTACCGCTCAATCGAACAGTTCAGGGTCTGTTGCGCAAATTTCTTGGAACAGCGGTTGAAACTGGAACCAACCAGCTTCGGCAAAACCGGTGAGCTGCTGAGTGTATGTTGCCGCCTCATGCGAAATGAGTTTCGGCGTGCCCGCTGCCTCGGCAAGCAGTTGTGCTTGGCAACTGCGGTCCATGGTGATGAACCAATAAGCCGCTGCTTCAACGGTGGTACCAACGGTAAACAATCCATGGTTTTGGTGAATGGCTGCTTTACCTGTTGGGAACAGTGATGCGAATTCTTCGCCTGCTGCAACTTCGAACACCACTTTGCCGCCTTGTTCGGTGATCACAGTGTGGTCGTCGTAGAAAATGCATGCGTCTTGCGTAATTGGGTCAAGCTTGCGACCAAGCGATGACCATGCTTTGCCGTACGTGGAGTGTGCATGTGCTGCACCAATCACATCTGGTCGAGCTTTGTGAATTGCTGCGTGCAATACAAACGCTGCGCGATTCACCGGCTGTCTGCCGATAACGACTTCACCATCGTGATTCACCAAAATGAGATCACTGGTTTTCATGTGACGGAAACTTTTGCCAAATGGGTTCACCCAAAAGCAGTCGGTGAACTCTGGGTCGCGTGCAGTGATGTGTCCGGCAACGCCTTCTCCGTATCCAAGGCGACCAAACACGCGAAGCGCGGCGGCAAGGCCAACCTTGCGGGCACGACGTTCGTCGTCGAAGTTGTCATAGGTTGGTCGCCCAATGGATGCCACTTCTCGTGGCTTCAATTTCACTCCATCAATCCTGCGGACTTCTTGCTCAGTTGTGGTCATACGCCAAGGCTACCCATGCGCCAATTTCCACCCAATCTCGTAACCTAGACCCATGGCTGAAACCCCTCAAGACCGCCAGACCGACTCTGGCATCACCATTAATCCGTTGTATACAGCCGAATCGCTGGGTGCCTTCGACCCGGCAACCTCGCTTGGTGCTCCTGGTCAACAGCCATACACCCGCGGCATTTACCCAACCATGCACCGCGACCGCTTGTGGACCATGCGTCAGTACGCGGGCTTCGGAAGTGCAGCCGACACCAATCAACGATTTAAGTTTTTGCTCGAGGCTGGTCAAACAGGACTCAGTTGCGCATTCGACTTGCCAACGCAAATGGGTTACGACAGCGATCATGCACGTTCGGCTGGCGAAGTAGGAAAAGTTGGCGTTGCCATTGACTCACTTGACGACATGCGCACTCTGCTTGCCGACTTGCCGCTCGACAAAGTCACCACATCAATGACAATCAACTCAACGGCTGCAATCTTGCTGTTGATGTACGAGTTGGTTGCAGAAGAGCGCGGTGTGCCAAGCACGGCAATTAGTGGCACCATTCAAAATGACTTGCTGAAGGAGTACATTGCGCGCGGCACCTATGTGTATCCGCCTAAGCCTTCAATGCGCATCATTACCAACATTTTTGAGTACTGCTCAAAGAACGTTCCGAAGTGGAACACCATTTCCATTTCCGGTTACCACATTCGCGAAGCTGGAAGCACGGCAGTACAAGAACTCGCGTTCACGTTGTCGAACGCCATTGCTTACGTGCAAGCAGCAATTGATGCTGGTCTCGATGTGGATGACATTGGTCCACGTCTCAGCTTCTTCTGGAATGGTCACAACAACTTCTTCGAAGAAGTAGCCAAGTTCCGCGCCAGTCGCCGCATGTGGCACGACATCATGACCAATCGTTTTGGCGCGAAGAAGGAAGCAAGCAAACTGATGCGCTTCCACACACAAACTGGTGGTTCAACACTTACTGCGCAGCAACCGTTGAACAATGTGGTGCGCGTGGCTGTACAAAGCATGGCTGCGGTGTTGGGTGGAACGCAAAGCCTCCACACCAACGGTTACGACGAAGCACTCAGCTTGCCAACCGAAGAAGCGGCACGCATTGCATTGCGCACACAGCAGATCATTGGTTACGAAAGCGGAGTCACCGACACACCAGACCCACTTGCAGGTTCGTACTTTGTTGAATCACTAACGAATGAAGTTGAGCGATTGGCATACGAATACATTGCGCGCATCGACGAGATGGGCGGGGCGGTGCAGGCCATTGAAGCCGGTTTCCAAATGGATGAAATTGAAGAAGCCGCATACAGCTATACGAAGTCGATCGACGATCAGACTCGCGTTTTGGTTGGCGTCAACAAGTTCACGGTGGAAAACGAGCCAGAGCCAAAAATTACGCCACCAATTCCTGGATTGGAACAAGGTCAGGTCGACCGCCTTACGAAGTACAAGGCAAGCCGCGATATGGCGTTGGTTACGGTAAAGCTCGATGCTTTGCGCGAAGCCGCAAGAGGCACGGGCAACGTCTTGCACCCAATGAAAGAAGCCTTGCGGGCCAGTGCAACACTTGGCGAAGTAAGCGACGCGTTGCGCGACGTTTTTGGCGTGTACCGCCCGGGCTGATTAGTTGAAGTACGTGATTGCGGGCACTGGGCGTTCGCGGTCTGGAATGTCGCGATTCGGCCAACCCAAGTACAACATTGCCGTGATGTGTGTGCCTTCAGGCCAACCACAGTGCTTTGCAACATCGTCGTTTGCGCCCTTCGGGCAACTGGACCAAAAACTGCCAAGGCCCATCGCGGTGGCGCCAAGCAACATGTTTTGAATTCCTGCAGACACCGCATCGCGGTTTTCTTCGGTTTGTAGTTCCGATTCACCTTGCAAGGTGCCAACGACAACGATCACCGGTGCGCGCAAATACTTGGTGCGCGTTTTCGTCACTTTCATTTCGGTGTCGCCATGGCGCTGCATTGCTTCGGCAGTTGCATCGCCAAGGGCACGACGAGCATCGCCGGTAAACACACCGAACAACCACGGCCAGGTGAGTTGATGGTTTGGCGCCCACGCCGCAACATCACACAACTTGTTAATCAAGTCCATGTCCACCTCGCGCTCGAGGTCCATCATCAATTGCGTGCGGCGTGCAATTACTAGCTTGCGGAAATCGTCAAACACCATGGCGACAGACTATTGCTAGTTCTTGTGCAATGCGGCGTTGAGGCCGCCCCAGCTGCCGGTGCGCTGCACCACTTCAACTGCACCTGTCAGGCTGTTGCGACGGAAGAGAATGTCGTTTGCGCCGGAGAGTTCGCGTGCTTTTACCGTTGCACCGTCTGGCAGTTTTACTTGCGTGCCAGCAGTTACATACAGGCCGGCTTCAACAACGCAATTGTTACCTAGTGAAATTCCAAGGCCACTGTTTGCGCCTAACAAGCACTTCTCGCCAACGGTCACCATTTCTTTTCCGCCACCGGAAAGCGTGCCCATGATTGATGCGCCGCCGCCAATGTCAGAACCGTCGCCAACAACAACGCCTGCAGAAATTCTGCCTTCCACCATTGATGCGCCCAGTGTTCCCGCATTGAAGTTGCAGAAACCTTCGTGCATCACGGTGGTGCCACTTGCAAGGTGAGCACCTAAGCGAACGCGGCTTGCATCGGCAATGCGCACACCGCCCACCATGGAAGCGCCAAGTGTTCCCGCATTGAAGTTGCAGAAACCTTCGTGCATCACGGTGGTGCCACTTGCAAGGTGAGCACCTAAGCGAACGCGGCTTGCATCGGCAATGCGCACACCGCTTGGCACTACGTAGTCGGTCATGCGAGGAAACTTATCGACACCGTTCACTACCAGTTGTTGGCCTTGCTTCAGTTGGTTGTAACGCACGTCTTCAAGAGCGTCCAGTGCAACAGGCCCAATGGAGGTCCAGGCAACGTTGGCAAGCAAACCAAACGCACCATCCAAATTCACTGTGCGTGGCTTGGCAAGTCGGTGCGACAGCAAGTGCAAACGCAAGTACACGTCGCTGGCACTGGTTGGTGCAGCGGTAGTGTCAATGACTAACGAAGTAGGAACAAGCGAAACTCCCCGACGCGGGTCGGTATGAGTCTGCGACTCAGTTGGCGTTCCTGCAGGAACTGCTTCGCCCAAGCCAAGGTGGCGGAAGTAGGTGTCGAGTGTGGTGCCGTCTGCTGCAACAGTTGCAATGCCAACGCCCCATGCCTGTGTTGTGCTCATCGTTATTTCGCCTCTGGTCGAAGGGTAGGGAACAAGATCACGTCTTTAATAGAGCCCGCATCGCTCAGCAACATGACCAAGCGGTCAATACCAATGCCGAGGCCTGCAGTTGGCGGCATACCAAACTCGAGTGCGCGCAGGTAGTCCTCGTCCAAGCTTCCTGCTTCATTGTCGCCAGCTTCTTTTGCCAACTGTTCGTCCTCAAAGCGCTTGCGCTGTTCAATTGGGTCGTTCAACTCGCTGTAACCGTTAGCAATTTCGCGTCCACCAATAAACAACTCGAATCGCTCGGTGAGGTGCGGGTCGTTGCGGTCTTGGCGAGCAAGCGGCGAAATTTCAACAGGGTGGTGTGTCACAAACGTTGGGGTGATCAAATCTTTTTCACACAACTCGGCGAAGATCTCTTCAATCACGCGACCAGAACCCCAGTGCTTTTCGCACTTGATCTTGTGCTTGGCGGCAACTTCGCGCACTGCTGCAACATCCATTGACGGGTGCAGTGTTACGCCAGTTGCATCACTGGCCAAGTCGATCATGCGGGCTTTGCGCCATGGCTGTGCCAAGTCAAATTCGTTGCCTTGAATGACCACGGTGGTGGAGCCGCGTGCATCGCGTGAAGCATTGGTAA
>CANKVI010000030.1 GCA_947487095.1 Acidimicrobiaceae bacterium
TTGTTGCACCTCGCTACACCGGCCGCAATGGTGGATACACCCGCGTGCTCAAGCTTGGTCCACGCCATGGTGACAATGCACCAATGGCGCGCATCGAACTCGTCTGATTCATCATGGCCATGCGTCGCGCACGCATGACGATCGCCTACAAGGGCGATCAATTTCATGGCTTTGCTACTAATCCTGGAGTTGACACGGTCGCGTCCACGATTGAAGGTGCACTCGCACAAATTCTGCAAGAAGAAGTAAAGATCATTCCTGCTGGTCGTACCGATGCAGGCGTGCATGCGTGGGGACAAATCATTGGCGCAGATCTGCCAGACCGCGTGAATTTGCCAGTGTTAATGAAGCAACTGAACTCGTTGTGTGGCCCATCTATTGCAGTGCGTGAAGCGGTGTGGACAAAGCCCGACTTTCACGCTCGATATACCGCACTGTGGCGTTCGTATCGCTACACCGTGTTGAACACCGAAACGCCAAACCCATTTATGGTCGATTCGGCATGGCACATCATGAAGCCACTCAAACTTCGAGCCATGCAGCTCGCATCCGATGCGGTGATTGGCGAACATGATTTCTCGGCATTTTGTCGCAAGCCAAAACCTGCCGATGAAAACGACACGTTTGAGCACTCCATGCGTCGCCACGTCATGAATGCTGAGTGGCGTGACCTTGGCGAGGGAGTGTTGAGGTTCGATATTCGGGCTAATGCGTTCTGTCATCAAATGGTCCGGGCGCTGGTCGGCACCTTCATCGAGATCGGCCTAAGCAAGCGCCCACCAAGCGATATGCGCGGACTCATTGTTTCTGGAGACAGGGCGCAGGCAGCACCCGTGGCACCCCCGCAAGGCTTGATTTTGTGGGAAGTTGGCTACCCAGCCGATTGTGATTAGGCCCTCTCGACCCCTATCCTGAAACGGTCCATAGGGGCAGCGTTTGGCTGAGTTTTCGGCCAAGTCCTCAGTTTTCGAAAGTAGTTTTTTATGATGCGCACGTACAGTCCAAAAGCAAGTGAAATTAAGCGCGAGTGGCATGTTGTTGATGCCGACGGCTTGGTACTTGGTCGCATGTGCACAGAAGTTGCATCAATTTTGCGCGGCAAGCACAAGCCAATGTTCTCTATGCACATGGACACTGGTGACCACGTTGTCATCGTCAATGCATCAAAGATTGTTCTCACCAAGGGCAAGGCAGACAAAGAGCTCGTTCACGACTACAGCGGTTACCCAGGCGGTTTGCGCTCTCAGACTTACGGCAACTTGTTGAGCCGTAAGCCAGAAGACGCAATTCGTCGCACCATTCGTGGCATGTTGCCTAAGGGACCACTTGGTCGTCAGATGATCAAGAAGTTGAAGGTTCACGCAGGACCAGAGCACGGTCACGAAGCACAAGCACCAAAAGTTTTGAACATCCCGCACGCAAAAGCGCGCTGATTAACAAAGATCGAATAGAGGAGTAACCGTGGGAACAAAGCCACTGACACAGACAACCGGTCGTCGCAAGGAAGCAGTCGCACGTGTGCGTTTGCGTCCAGGCACTGGCAAGGTAGTAATCAACGGACGCGAGTTTGAGGATTACTTTCCAAACGCATTGCAGCGTGCTGCAGCAACCGAAGCATTTCGCGTTGTAGAAGCAGAAACCACCTACGACGTTGACTGTGACATTCAGGGCGGCGGAATCGCTGGTCAGGCTGGCGCACTTCGCATGGCGATTGCTCGCTCCATTCTTGAGTTGGACGACACGAAGCGCTCAGTGCTTCGTAAGGCTGGCTTGCTTACTCGCGACTCGCGCAAGAAGGAAAGCAAGAAGTACGGCCTCAAGAAGGCGCGCAAGGCGCCTCAGTACACGAAGCGTTAATCACGTGTTGGTTCGCGCGATGTTGGTCGCGCGGATGTGTGTGTAAACGATGCTTCGATTTGGCACCGACGGTGTTCGTGGAGTCGCCTTCACGGAACTCACCGAGCAATATGTTGCAGAACTTGGGTTGGTTGCTGCGCGTGAACTTGGTGTAACCAAAGTTTTGATTGGTCGCGACACTCGCGAATCTGGCAAACAATTAGAGACCGCACTCGCCAATGGATTACTTGGTGGTGGCGTATCAGTCGAACTGCTTGGCGTAGCCCCAACACCGGCAATTGCATTTTTGGCTGCAAAACGAGGCTGTGCCAGTGCGGCAATTACCGCATCGCATAACCCTTACTTAGACAATGGTGTGAAACTGTTTGCCAATGGCGGCGTGAAGTTGAGCGATGCGCAACAAGATGTAATTGAATCGCATATGACCGGTTCGGCCACAGTGACTGCTGCTTCGGCTCTTCAGGTTGATTTGCTTGGCGAGTATGCGTCTCACATTGTTGGGCTGTTTCCAGTTTTGGCCTTTGCCAACATTCGCGTGGTATTGGATTGCGCCAATGGGGCAATGAGCGATGTTGCCCCAGAAGTATTCGCGCGACTTGGCGCAACGGTCATCGTGTTGAACGATCGACCAAATGGGAAGAACATCAACGAAGGTTGTGGTGCAACACATCCAGAAGTGGTGAGTGAAGCAGTTCGCTTGCACAAAGCCGACTTAGGTCTTGCATTTGATGGCGACGGAGATCGCGTGATTGCTGTTGACCATATTGGTGACGTGGTTGACGGCGATCATTTGATTGCGCTTGCTGCAATTGATCTGCACAAACGAGGAAAGCTGAAGTCAAACTCGGTTGCAGTAACGGTGATGACGAACGCTGGTTTCCATCAAGCAATGACCAAAGCGGGAATCAATGTGATCACCACTCCAGTTGGCGATAGAAACCTTCTTGTCGCATTTGATGAACATGGTGTGGTGTTGGGTGGAGAGCAAAGCGGTCACATTATTTATCGTGACTATGCAACAACAGGCGACGGCTTGCTTGCAGGGGCAATGCTTGTGGACTTAGTTCGACGAGAAGCTAAACCGCTGGCAACACTTGCGCGCACTGCAATGACGTCGCTTCCACAAACTTTGATCAATATTCGTGTTGCACAAGTAGTGAACAGCCCAGCAGAAGATCTTGCTGCTGAAATTGCAGACGCGACGAACCGTTTGGATGGAATTGGTCGCGTGCTGTTACGCGCAAGCGGAACCGAGCCTGTAGTTCGCGTGATGGTTGAAGCAGCAACGCAGGAAACCGCAGACGCTATGGCACAAGGGCTTGCTGAGGTTGTTTCGCAGCGCTTCGGCGGGGTTCGGTAACCTAGTACCCATGTGCGGCATCATCTGCGTTGTGTCGCGGCCTTCGGCAAGACCATTGCCACTTGCCGCCGACATTCTGGATGCCCTCGACCGAGCCATTGCCGCTGGTACTGCCGGAAACATCGCGGAATCTGGTCGCTTAGTAGCGGAAGCCGATACTTCGTTGCGCGGTGAATCTGGGCTCGGAACGCTGATTGACAACATCGCTTTGGTAAGCGGCTTAGTTTCACGGGTCGATCAACTGGATGTCTTGGCAAGCGGAGCTGAAGCGCAATTGGAGTCCGAGTCTGGGCTGTCTACTCGTGAAGTTGAACGCCGTAGCAACGAACTCATTGCATTGCGCGACGCCACGTGGTCGTTGCGAAACGATCGCTTGCGCACAGCAAAAGCAGTTGGCGAGTTAGCAGGCAAAGACGCAAGTGCGAGTGCACGCAATGCGTACTTGTCAATTCAGCAAGCATTTTCTGCACTTGATCGCATGGAAGTTCGTGGTCGCGACTCTGCTGGCGTACATGTGTTGGTGTGGGGACATGGCTTAGACGCAACCGATAAGCGAGTTGTTCCGTTACTGGTCGGTCGTCTTGATGACACGCTGTTCACGAACGGCTCGGTGCGCGTTGGCGCAGGCAGTCGAGCATGGTCGTTTGTGTATAAAGCAGCAGCTGAAATTGGCGAACTTGGTGACAACACCCGTGCCATGCGCACAACGGTTTCCAATGATGCGTTGTTGCGGTTGCTCATTAGCCAACCGAATGCTCGAGTGTCCATCCTTGGGCACACACGTTGGGCGAGCGTGGGAATCATTTCTGAACCAAACGCACACCCAGTGAATAGCGAAGAAGTTGGTGGCAATGCAGCTGCTCCGTACATGCTTGCTGCACTCAATGGTGACGTCGATAACCATGCCGACATCAAGGTGCGCAACGGGCTGCATATTGCAGAACCAATTACTACCGATGCAAAGGTCATTCCAACGGTGGTCGCGCGCAAGAACGCAGCAGGCATGTCATTTGTGGATGCGTTTAGAGAAACTGTTGCCGAGTTTGAAGGCAGTGTGGCAATTGCAGTTGCAAGCGCTGACGAACCAAACTCGATGATGCTTGCACTTCGCGGCAGCGGTCAAGGTTTGTATGTCGGTATTGCCGAAGACCGTTTCATCGTGGCCAGTGAGCCATACGGAGTTGTTGAAGAGACATTGCACTATGTGCGAATGGACGGCGAGTCACTTGCCGATGCGAATAACCCATCAAGCCGCGGTCAAGTTATTGCACTCGATGGCGACAACGCAGGATCACTTGCGGGCATGCGCATGCTGGCCTACGACGGAACATTAATTCCGCTTGTAGATAGCACCGTTTCAATTGCCGAAGTGACGACACGCGATATTGATCGCGGCGAGCACAAGCACTTTTTGTCGAAGGAAATTGCAGAGGCGCCACTGAGTTTCCGCAAGACTTTGCGTGGGAAAATCTCTGAGCGGAATGGTCAACTAGAGGCGACGCTCGACACGACAGTTTTGCCAGACGATATTCGTGCAAAACTCACGGCTGGTACTTTCACGCGGATTCGTGTGATTGGTCAAGGAACTGCGGCAATTGCTGGACGCAGCCTGGCACAATTATTGCGCACGATGGTTGACCACCGCGTGCAAGTGGATGCATTGCCAGCAACGGAGTTGTCGGGATTTCAATTGCAACTGGACATGACTGACACGCTGATCATTGCGATCAGTCAGAGCGGAACGACTACCGATACCAATCGCACAGTTGACTTGGCACGCACACGCGGCGCTTCTGTTCTTGCCATCGTGAATCGCCGCGGAAGCGAATTGTCTGCAAAGGCCGACGGTGTGTTGTTTACCTCCGACGGTCGCGACGTGGAAATGAGTGTTGCCAGTACTAAGGCGTTCTATTCGCAAGTTGCGGCAGGCGCATTGCTTGCATGCGCAATTTCGGCGGCACTCGGTACTGGAACAAACGACGAGCGTCATCAATTACTTACTGCATTACGCACTATTCCAGACGCCATGTTCCAAGTGTTGGCGCTTCGCCCACAAATTGCCGAGGCTGCTCGTCAGTTCGCCCCAGCACGTCGTTATTGGACTGTTGTTGGCAATGGTTTCAATGCTGTTGCCGCCGAAGAAGTTCGCATCAAACTTTCCGAGCTGTGTTACAAGTCCATTGCGTGTGACATCACCGAAGATAAGAAGCACATTGACTTGTCTTGTGAGCCAATGATCATTGTGTGTGCAACAGGGTTGTCAGATGGCACGGCGTCGGATGTGGCTAAGGAAATCGCCATCTACCGTGCACATAAAGCGCTACCGATTGTTATTGCCCAAGAGGGAGAGCAACGCTTTGATGCGGCGGCTGCTGTTATTTCTGTGCCACGCGTTGACCCGCGAGTCGCCTTTATTTTGAGCGTGATGGTGGGTCACCTGTTTGGCTACGAGGCAGCTTTAGCAATTGATTCTCTTGCACGACCATTGCGCTCGGCTCGTGAAGTTGTTGAACACGCAGTGGAACGCGGTGGTGTTGGTAGTCAACTGCTAGCCAAGGTTCGTTCAGAAATCGGAGTGCCAGCAACACGGTTCTTTGACGCTCTTACCACTGGCATGTATGACGGAAACCTTGAAGCGAGTACAGCCGTCCGTGTTGTCACGATGTTGCGCGATGCAATGTCGAGTGATCCATTGCAGGCTTACCAACAGAGCACAGGCAAGATCAGTTCGCCAGAAGCAATTCTCGACGATCTCACCAGTGCGCTCACACGCTCAATCGATGAACTCACTCGTCCAGTCGATGCCATTAAGCACCAGGCAAAGACGGTGACCGTGGGAATTTCGCGCAGCGATGAAGGCTTGCTGGACCGTTCGTTGGTGCAAGAAGTTTTGAAGGCCGGAGTTTCGCGCGACCGCTTGTCATACAAGGCGCTAAAAGTAATTGCCGATCTCGACCCAGCGGTTGCCTCCGTCGTTGGTTTCACTCGTTATGCCATTGAAGGTGATGTTGAAGGAAATACCGCAACGGTAAACGTGATTGATCGCGGCGGAATTGCTCGCGAACTTACGTCGCGAGTTGACCGCAACTCCACGTTGGTGGGAACCAAGCACCGCGTTGCAACCGATCGAAATGTGTTGGTTGCTCGCGGTCGCCGCGATAGTCGCACAGTTATCTTCGTTCCAGAAACCAAGGGAACCGAAACCACGGGCATCACCTTGCTGCACGTGTTGTTCCATGATCGCTTGCCTTCGGCAACCATAAAGAACGTGCTGCAGGGCTACGACGACAGATACAACCGACTCGTGGACTGGGTAACGGAAACCGAAGGTTCGTTCCGTGAAGATCGTCTGGCCGAAGTGTCGGTTGCAGACCTGCTTATTCTGCCAATTAGCGAATCGGCAGATCATTGGCGCACCTCGCAAAACGGGGCATAGGCATGCAGGGCATTGGCATTGATGCCGTAGACATTGAGCGATTTCGTACCGCACTGGAGCGCACGCCACAGTTGCGGAATCGTCTGTTTACGAGCGATGAACTGCAATCAGTAAGCGCGAAGTCCGACCCCACATCCAGTCTCGCCGCGCGCTTTGCTGTGCGTGAAGCCACGATGAAAGCACTTGGCGTTGGGCTGGGAGCATTTGATCTGCACGACGTTTCAGTAACGAAGTTGACCTCGGGACAACCAACTTTGCGCATTGAAGGAAGAGCCAAACAACTTGCAGATGCTCGAGGCATTACTTCGTGGCAGGTTTCAATTTCTCATACCGACAGCGTGGCCATCGCTGTTGTTGCAGCTGAGTAGTTACCCATGAATGCACAACGCTGGGCGTGGGCGCAAATTGATCTTGGCGCACTTCGCCACAATGTTGCAACGCTCGCAGCACACGTGGCTCCGCAACAGCTATGGGCTGTTGTGAAGGCAGACGCATACGGTCACGGCGCTGTTGAATGTGCGCGTGTTGCACTGCAATCAGGTGCGCACGGGCTGTGTGTTGCTTTAGTGCAAGAGGGAATTGAACTTCGCCAATCCGGGATCAACGCACCGATTCTCATCATGAGTGAACAGCCCGAAGAGCAGTTCCGCGACATTATTTCGTATGGATTGATTGCTACGTTGTACAACGAATCAACGATTGTTCGCTTCGCGCGCACAGCAAGCGAACTTGAGATCATGGCTTCAGTTCATGTGAAGGTGGACTCGGGAATGCACCGTGTGGGTGTGCAACCAGACAATGCGGTGAGAGTTGCGAGTCTTGTTGCCGAATCACAATGGCTCACACTTGACGGCATGTTCACGCATTTGGCTACTGCGGATGTTGCCGACACTCAATTTGCACAACAGCAAGTTTCTACATTCACGCGTGCTGTTGAACAGGTTCGTGCATTAGAAATTGAAGTTCGCCACGTGCATATTTCAAATTCGGCTTCTGCAATTCGCAGGTTAGATACTGGCGTTGGTTGCACGATGACTCGAGTAGGAATTGCCATGTATGGAATTCCTGGAGATGCAGCAACCGATTCGTTCGGTGCAACCCACCAACTTGACCTTCGCCCGGTTATGTCGGTGCATGCGCGCGTGTCTCATGTGCAGCGAGTTACTGCGGGGCAAGGTGTGTCGTACGGTCTGAAGCGACCACTCGAAAGCGATTCAACAATTGCCACTCTTCCGCTTGGCTATGCAGACGGAATTCCACGGGGTATTTGGGAGAGCGGATCAGTGCTTGTTAACGGAACCCGTCGTGCATTTGCTGGAGTGGTCACAATGGATCAGATCCTCGTGAACTGCGCAAACGATGCAGTGGGTATTGGTGACGAAGTTGTCCTCATTGGCACACAAGGCTCCGAACTCATTACGGCCAATGAATGGGCAAACAAAATGGGCACTATTGGCTATGAAATCGTGTGTGCAATAAGTGCCCGAATGCCGCGTAACTACATCAATTAGTTCGCCCGCATCACTACCTAGGCTGAATATGCCTTTTCCTCATGATTACCTTGACTGCACCGCGCCAAACCGACACCGCTGACATTGCTGGGGTGATTGCTGGCTTGGCGAAACCAGGAGACATGTTTGTGTTGATTGGTGAAATGGGTGCGGGAAAAACCTTTTTCGCACAGCAGTTTGGCAAGTCACTTGGCGTGTCTGAAGCAATCACTTCGCCAACATTCAATTTGCTCCACAACTATTCAGGTGGGCGAATACCAATGCATCATGCCGACTTGTATCGACTGGAGCGCACCGGCGAACTTGCAGATTTAGGAATTGCTGAACTTGTTGAAGCAGGTGGAGTCGCGTTGGTGGAGTGGGGCGATGTTGTGGGTGACGACATTGGTGACGGACTCACCATCACGTTGAGTCACATTGAAGGAAGTGAAGACTCACGACGCATTGAAATTGGCTGGCGTGGCAAACAGTGGGAATCGCGATGGGACAAACTCCGCAGTTCGCTAGCGCGGTGGTCAGCATGATTATTTTGGGAATTGACACGGCAACCGATGCGGTAAGCGTTGCGTTGCACGATGGCGATGTGGTTCTTGCAAGCAGCGAAATTCGCAGCGATCGTCAACATGCCGAAGCGCTCACTCCAATGATTGATTTTGTGTGCAAGCAAGCTTCCGTTGAGTTATGGGATGTAGGCGGAATCGCGGTTGACATTGGGCCTGGCTTGTTTACGGGTATGAGGGTAGGAATCGCGTCTGCTCAAGCAATTGCGCAGGTGATTGACGTGCTAATCATTCCGGTGACCAGCCTCGACATTTTGGCTGCTGCGGTGCAGACAAATAACGAAGTTATTGCTTCAGTAGTTGATGCTCGACGAGGTGAGGTGTACTGGTCGCTGTATCGCATGACAGATGGAAAACTAAAGCAAGTTGGTAAGCCGCAGATTGGGTCTCCAGAAATGTGTGCAGTTGATGTGCTCGACCGCGGACAGTCAACGTTGCTCGTTGGCACCGGCGCGCTGAAACACGAAACCGAATTTCGTGAACGACTGAACCCAGTATTGCCAGCTCTAGAAATCGCAGATGACAAATACTCAATGCCTCTTGCGTCGACGTTGGTTGAAATCGCTCACGAGCGCGCATTACGCGGAGAGTGGGTGCAGGTTGATGAAGTAGTTCCGATGTATTTGCGTGCACCTGATGCCGAAATCAACTGGGCCACAAGGAGTGCGCAATGAGCATTCTTGACCGATTGATTAAGAAGGTGGATGCCGGAAACACTCAGCAATCACAGGCTCATCCGGTGCTCGAGGTTGCGCAAATGCACCGTCGCGACATTCGCGACATCATGCCAATTGAAGAAGTGGTGTATCCGAAGCCATGGACGCAAAAAGTGTTCGCAGACGAAATTGAAATGATGAATAGGGGTCATCGGTATTACGCGGTAGCCCATATTGGCCGTGAGCTCGTGGGGTATTGCGGGTTACTGTTTGCCGACACTGATGCACACGTCACCAATATTGCGGTGCATCCAGACTGGCAACAGCGAGGCATTGCAACTGAGCTCATGCTTGAACTTGCTTGGCATGCTCGACAACGCAAATGTGAAGCACTCACGCTTGAGGTTCGTCACACCAACACCGCAGCGCAAGAGTTGTATCGCCGGTTCGGGTTTGTGCCTGCAGGGGTGCGTCGTAAGTATTACGAGAACACCGACGATGCCATTGTGATGTGGTGTCAAGACATTCAAGACGATGCATTCCGTGATCGTCTGCGCAGCATTGAAAAGACCAGACCATGATTCGCGTCGATGAAGCCACGGTGGTGCTTGGCATTGAGTCGAGCTGTGATGAAACTGCTGCTGCAGTAGTCATGGGTGGCAACGACGTGTTGTCTTCTGTGGTTGCCACACAAATTGAGCAACATGCTCGGTTCGGTGGAGTGGTGCCAGAAATTGCGAGCCGCGCCCATGTTGAAGCAATGACCCCAGTCATTCGTAAGGCTCTTCAAGATTCGGGAATTGGTTTTGAACGCATCGATGCGGTTGCCGCAACAGTCGGACCCGGACTAGTTGGCGCGCTTCTCGTTGGTGTTTCTGCTGCGAAATCGATTG